>JACCYP010000330.1 GCA_013696425.1 Thermoleophilaceae bacterium | reverse complement strand
ACCTCCGGCAGCGCGACCTCGTCGGTCGCCACGACCGGCACCTCCATGGCAAGGGCCTCCTTCACCACCACCGGCATCGAGTCGCGGTCCCCGTCGGCCGCCACCACGCAGGGCATCGCCAAGAGGGCGGCGTCCTCGAGCAGCTCGCGGATCTGCGCGTGGCTGAGGGCGCCGGCGAACTTCACCCGATCGCTCACGCCCCGTTGCTCGGCGAGCTCGCGCAGCTCATCGCCCAGCGGTCCCTCGCCCGCGATCACCACGCGCTCGGGCCGCGCCTCCTCAGGCATGAGCGCCACGGCCTCGATCAGGTCGGCGAACCCCTTCTTCTCCACCAGGCGCCCCACCGCCGCCACGGTGCTCCCGTCGGGATAGGGCGTGGAGCGGCGGAAGCGGTTGCCGTCCACGCCCATTCTGATCTCGTGCACCTGCGCGTCGGCCGGCGGGCCGAGCAGCTCACGCAGGTAGCGCACGTTGTAGAGGCAGCCGGTGCTGACGTAGGCCGCCCCGCGCAGCTTCTCCTCGAGGTTCGCGGGGCGCTGGAAGATCTCGTATGCGTGCGCGGTAATGCCGGCCCGGACGCCCAGCAGACGCCCCAGCCTGAGCGCATCGAGCCCCGCGGCCGCCGCGAAGTGCGCGTGCAGGCGCCGCTCCCCGCGGGCGCGGATGCGCCGCGCCACCGGTGCCAGTGCACGCAGCGGGGGGACGGGCTCCTCCGCACGCCAGCGCCGCTGCCCCCGCAGGTCGCGCGCCGAACGCACGGGGTGCGCGGACACGAGCGCCGCCAGGTCGAGGAGCTTGCGGGCCGCGCCGTCGTCCTCGCGGTAGCTCACCCACAGCCCTCTCGCGAGCGCCCGGGCGGGCGCGACCGGGCGGGCGGCGGCCTCGACCCTCACGTCATAGCCGAGGCGCTCGAGCGCCCGGGCCTCCTCGGAGATGAACGTCTCCGATCCGCGCGGAAAGGCGTCGAGAACCATCACCACGTCGGCGGAGGGGCCCGGGGGTGAGACCCCGTTGCCCCCCAGGTACCCGAGGCCGTCGGCGGCCACCGCGACAGCGTCGAGCATCCGGAACGACGAACGCTCGCGCTCGCCGGCGAGCAACCAACGCAGCGCTCCCGCGACGCTGCAAGGAATCGAGAGGGGAGACGGCGGGCCGGGCAGGAAGCCCGGATGACGGCGGTTCAGCCACGCGCGACCGGCCCCATAGCGCACCATCTGGCGGACCAGCGCAGCGACGGTTTCGCGGTGCTTGTGCTCGACCCCGGCCGTGGGCCGGAACTCCATCGCCCAGCCGACCTCCTGCAGGCGAAAGCAGAAATCGCCATCTCCGCCGGACCTGATTCCGTCGAGGAAGCCGCCGACCTCCGACCACGCTTGGCGCCGGACGAGCAGATTCGCCGTTACGCCGAAGGGACGTGACGCCACGTCCTGGTTGAGCGCCTGGTCGAGGTGGCCACGTGCCCTTGCGTATCGGGCCACCAGGGCGGATTGCGTGGGGTCGCCGGCGACCGCACCGGCGACGGCACCGGTCTTCGGATCCGGCGCCGGAGAGAAATACGCGGCAAGCAGGTCGGCCCCGGGCCTTGTGTCGTCATCGACGAACAGCAGCCACTCGCCACTGGAGGCCTCGGCACCCGTGTTCCGTGCGAAGTACGAAGACTGCTGCTCCGGCGCTGCCACGACGCGCACCGTGGGCGGGGCGGCGATGGCCAGCGCGGTTCCCTCGGCCGTGTTGTCGACGAGTATCAGCTCGTCCCCGTCCCCGACATCGAGCGACGCGAGAGTCAGCATGGCCTCCCGTGCCGTACCCACCCCTCCGTGAAAGGGCATAACGACGGACACGGGCGGGCGGAGGCGGTGCTCTTCCGTGCGCGCCACGCCACCGAGCTTAGGGGTCTCCTACGGCGCTAGGCTCCTGCAGGGCATGGGCGTCAAGGGACAAGTGCGCTCGCTCCTACGCGCCCGGGGCTACGAGATCAGCCGCTCTGACCCTGGCTCAACACCGCTCGGGCGCAAGCTGCGGATCCTCGAGCGCCAAGGGGTGAACGTCGTGGTCGACGGCGGCGCCAACGAGGGTCAGTGGGCCAGAGCGCTGCGGGCCGGGGGGTACGACGGCCGGCTGATCTCTCTGGAGCCCCTCGCGGCGCCGTTTGCGCGCCTGAGCGCAAGGGCCTCGGCGGACCCAGCCTGGGAGTGCAGGCGCGTCGCGGTGGGCTCGGCCGGCGGGGAGGTGGAGATGAACGTGGCGGGCAACTCAGGTGAGAGCAGCTCGCTGCTCGCCATGCAACCCCGCCACGAAGGGGTCCTCCCGGCCGCGTCCTACGTCGGAACCGAGAAGGTGGAAATGGTGCGGCTCGAAACCGTATTGGGGCCGCTCGCCGAATCTGGCGCCCACATCTTCCTGAAGCTCGACCTACAGGGATACGAGCTCGAGGCTCTCGGCGGCGCCGGGGAGCTCGCGGGAGTGACGCTGATCGAGTGCGAGCTCTCGTTCGTCGACCTCTATGCGGGGGCGCCCCACTACCTTGAGGTCGCGGCCTGGCTCGAATCCAGAGGCTTCGTCCTGGTCGGGCTCGAGCCCTCGTTCATCGACGAGCAGCAGGGCCACGTGCTCCAATCGGATGGGCTTTTCGCCCGGAACTCGGCCGGTACCCGGCGCTAAGCTGCGCCCTGAGATGTCCGGCCTGTCGCTCAAGTTGCGCCGCCCGCTGCGAGGCTCGCCGTGGCGCCTCGCCGGCCAGATTCTGCTCGGGCTCGCCCTGTGCGCCTGGACGGCGCTCGCCGTGATCGCCGCATCGCCCGAGGTGGAGCTGCCCGCCCGCAGCTCGCCGCTCGTGATCGTGGGGCCGGCTGCGGCGCTCGGCGCCTGGCTTGCCTGGCGGCCCGGTCCGCATTCGCGCGAGCTCCAGCTGGCCGCCGCATGGACCGCAACGGTGGCGGCGGCGCTCGTGCTGGCGAAGGCCACCTCGGCGCGGCCCGAGATCGCGCTCGCTATTCCGGCAGTGGCCGTGAGCGCGCTCGTCTGCATGCGCTTCCCGGGTGCGGCGGTCGTCGGGCTCTTCGCGATCAGCGGCTGTTTCGGCAGCCTCACCGCCTTCCTCTCCTTCCCGGTCGGGAGCACGGTGGATCTCGTGCTCGCCGGCCTGTGGGCGGGCACCGCCGGGATGCTCGTGTTCCGCAATCGGGGCCGGGCGCTTCTGCTGCTTCCGGGCGCCGTGGCGATCGGCATCTATCTAGCGATCACCACCTTCGAGATCCTCACCGCCCCCACGTTCTCGACCGGGCTCGACGCGTTCCGCACGTCCGCCTGGTACCTCGGCGCCGGGCTTCTCGTGGGACACATGGCCTGGACCGAGGCGAGCCACAGCCGGCTACTGCACGGGATCGCGGTCGTGAGCTTGGCGATCGGCGGCTACGCCGTGCTGCGGTGGTCGATCGGCCCGGCGGACGTCGAGCGCGAGCTGGCCGTGCGCTCGGCCGGTGGCTACAACTTCCTGTTCGGCGAGCTGCGCGTGATCGGCTCGTTCGCGAGCGGCCACCAGCTCGGCGCCTGGACGGCCGGCGTCACCCCCTTCTGCCTCGCCCTCGCGCTCGCCTCGAAGGGCCGCCTGCGGGTTCTGTTCGCGCTGGCCGCCGGCCTCTGCGCCTTCGCCCTGCTCGCCTCAGGCGTACGGGCGGGGCTCGTGGGCGTTGCCGCCGGGGTCGTGCTCACGCTGATGCTCTACCAGCTCTCGCGCGGTTTCAAGGGGCTGCACCTCGGTGTCACGGCGGGCGCGACGGCCGCCGTGTTGATCATCGGCGCGGTGGCGGTGGCCACGACCACCGAGACCTC
>JACCYP010000321.1 GCA_013696425.1 Thermoleophilaceae bacterium | reverse complement strand
CCATAGAGGAAGTCGAGGAAGTAGCGCTCGGGCGGCGTCGCGTCGTGGTGGGCGAGCTGGCGGCCGTAGACGCCGGCGAACTCGCCGATGTCCGTGAGCCTCGCCAGCCAGTGCTCGTCCTCGGCGTAGGCGTCCTGGGAGGTGAACACGACCGGATCCCCCGAGGAGAGCGCGACACCGAGGTTGCGCGTCGAGCCGTGGTTGAACTCCTCGACGCCGATCACATGCACCTTCGCCCCGCGCGAGCGGGCGAGGTCGGCGCTGCCGTCGGTGGAGGCCGAGTCGACGACGACGACCTCCACCTCCTCGTCGACCTGCTGGCGGTCGATCGAGTCGAGCAGGCGGCGCAGGTCCTCGCCCCCGTTTCGCACGGGAACGACGATCGAGATCACGGCCGCCGCGCAGCCACCACGAACTGGTAGCCGAAGAATGACGGGCGCAGCCGCCCGACGGCGTGGGCGAGCGCCTCGAGCGGGCGCCAGCCGCCCGGCACCGGTGCGGTGAAGTCGAAGCGCTCGATCTCATACCCGGCGGCCGTGAGCGTCTCCTCGAGCGTCCTCTTCGTGAACAGGAAGAAGTGGGTGTGGGCGACGATGCCGACCTCGGTGTAGCGCCAGTTGCCCGCCAGCAGGGCGAGCCGGTTCGACCAGTTGGCCACGTTCGGCGTCGAGACCACGAGCCTCCCGCCGGGCCTGATGAACGGGCGCAGGCGCCGCAGGAAGTCCTCGGGGCCGCGCAGGTGCTCGATCACGTCGCCGCACAGGACGGCGTCGAAGCTCTCCGGCTCCCACGCGAGCTCCTGCTCCTCCACGTCGCCGATCAACACCTCCTCGCAGACCTCACGCGCCCTGCCGCCGAGCTCGGGGTCGAGCTCCATGCCCACCACCGAGCTGTTCCCCCGGGCCAGCATCTCGCGCGCGAGGTAGCCCCAAGAGCAGCCGACGTCGAGCACGCGCCCCGCGCGGCCGATCATCTCGAGCTGCTTGGCGTGCCCGCCGTGGGGGCGCTCGTTCAGGTGGAGGTAGGAGGGCAGGGCCTCTGGAGCTTGGGTCACCGGGGCAGGATAGGCCGCTATCGTGGCGCGCCATGTGCGGGATAGCCGGCGTGCTCCGGCGCGACGGCACTCCGGCCGATCCGGTGTCGCTCGAACGCGCCGCCGATGCCATCGCTCACCGGGGTCCAGACGACTCCGGCATCCATGTCGACGGACCCGCCGGGCTCGCCCACCGGCGCCTGTCGATCGTGGACCTCTCGGCGGCGGGGCACGAGCCCATGCCCAACGAGAACGAGACCGTCTGGCTGACCTACAACGGCGAGATCTACAACTCGCCCGAGCTGCGCCGCGAGCTCGAGTCCGCGGGCCACACGTTCTTCTCCGACTGCGACGCCGAGGTGCTCGTGCACGGCTTCGAGGAATGGGGCGAGCAGATGCTCGGCCGCCTGAATGGAATCTTCGCCTTCGCGATCTGGGACTCGCGCGAGCGCACGCTCTTCATGAGCCGCGACCGTTTCGGGATCAAGCCGCTGTACGTGAGCGAGACCCCCGAGCGGCTGGTGTTCGCCTCCGAGGTGAAGGCGATCCTCGCCTACGACGACGAGCGCGCGCGCCTGTCGCTTCCCGCGCTCAACGAGTACCTCACCTTCCAGAACATCTTCGGCGAGGCGACGCTGTTCGACGGCGTGACGATGCTGCCGGCGGGCACCTGGCTGAAGGCGGGTCCCGACGGCACCCGGCGCCGCCAGTGGTTCGACCCGGTGCCGGCATTCGACGACGACGTGGATCCCGACGCGCTCGCGGCCGAGCTCGGGGAGGCCGTGCAGCGCGCGGTGGACCGTCAGCTCATGTCCGACGTGCCCGTGGGCGGCTACCTCTCCGGCGGCATGGACTCGGCCTCGCTCGTGACACTCGCCGGGCGGAGCATCCCCCACATCCATACCTTCACCGGCGGCTTTGACATGGCGGAGGCGAGCCCCCTCGAGGTCGGCATAGACGAGCGCGCCGACGCGGAGATGGTGGCGCGCGAGGTGAACACCGAGCACTACGAGACCGTGCTGCACGCCGGCGCGATGGCGCGCGTGCTGCCGAAGCTCGTCTACCACCTCGAGGACCTGCGGGCGGGCACGAGCTACCAGAACTTCCACGTGGCCAACCTGGCCTCCCGGTTCGTGAAGGTGGTGCTCGCGGGCACCGGCGGCGACGAGCTCTTCGCCGGCTACCCGTGGCGCTACTCGGTGCTCGACGACGTGACCGACCGCGCCGGTTTCAACGACGCCTACTACTCCTACTGGACCCGGCTGGTGCCCGACGACGAGAAGCAGGAGGCGTTCACCGCCGACGCATGGGCCGAGGTGGCCGACATGCGACCGCGCGACTCGCTCGAGAAGGTGACCGAGCACCTGCCGGAGGGCCTCGACCCGATCGACATGGCGCTGTACTTCGAGCAGCGCACCTTCCTCCATGGGCTGCTCGTGGTGGAGGACAAGCTCTCGATGGCGCACTCGATGGAGGCGCGCGTGCCGCTGCTCGACAACGAGGTGGTGGACCTGTCCCTGCGGATCCCGGGAGCGGTCAAGAACACCTCCCCCGAGGGCAAGGCGCTGCTGCGCCAGGCCGCGACGGCCTTTCTGCCCGGCGCGCTCGTCCACAAGAAGAAGCAGGGCTTCACGACCCCCGACCGCGCCTGGTACGCCGGCCGCAGCCTCGGCTACATCCAGGAGATCCTGCTCGACGGCCGCTCGGCCTCCCGCGGGGTGCTGCGCCAGGAGTACACCGAGCGCATGCTGCTCGAGCACGTCGAGGGCGTGCGCGACCATCGCCTGGTGATCTGGTCGCTGCTCTGCCTCGAGTGGTGGCACCGCCTGTTCGTGGACGGCGAGCGGCCGTGAGGATCCTGCTGACGGGCGCGTCCGGCTTCCTCGGCCGAGCCGTGAGGACGCGGCTCGAGGAGCGCGGAGAGGAGGTGCTCGCGCCCAGGCACGCCGAGCTCGACCTCGCCGGCGCGTTCCGGTTCGATCCGGGCGCGCTCGACGCCGTGATCCACCTCGCCAAGACGCCCCGCTACCGCGACCCCTCCGGCGGAGCCGAGGTGCACGCGGTGGCCGCACGGGCAACCGCGCGTCTGCTCGAGCTC
>JACCYP010000309.1 GCA_013696425.1 Thermoleophilaceae bacterium | reverse complement strand
GCCCTGCACGTCGAACTGGCCGATGCCCTCGCGTTTCATCACCGCCGAGGCGAGATTTCGCACTGTGCCGCCGACGCCCGCGATCCGCTCGCCCTCCCAGCCCTCGACCGCCCCGCCCACGGCCTTGCGGAGCGCCTTCGCCTCCTTCTTCGAGCCGCCCTCTTCGCTCAGGAAGCGCTCTGTCACGCGCACCGCGCCGAGCGGCCACGAGCCGGTTCGCTCGAGCCGGCGGCCGGTGATCTGCATCAGCTGCACGCTGCCGCCGCCGATGTCGAGGCCGATCCCGTTCTCGAGCGTGGTCGAGTTCACGATCGCGAGATAGGCGTAGCGGGCCTCCTCCTCCGCGGTGAGCACGCGCGGCTCGAGCGAGAGGCGCTCCACGAGCGCATCGCGGTTGGAGGCGTCGCGGATCGCGCTGGTGGCCACGGTCACCACGTCGTCGATTCCCGATGCGCGGCAGAAGGCGGCGAATACCTCGGTGGTGCTCAGCGCGCGCGCCATCGCCTCCCCGGAGAGCTCGCCCGACGCGTCGAGGCCCTCGCCCACGCGCACGGCCTCGCGAATCTCGTCGGTCACCGACCACATCTGGCCGGGCTCGTAGCCGAAGACCACGAGCCGGAACGAGTTCGACCCCATGTCCACTACGGCGAGCTGGTTCATGCGCGCCTCACGGAAGCGGCGGCCGGCGCTCTGCCCACGGCGCGCTGTTCTCGAGCTGGGCCGCGAGCGAGAGCAACAGCGCGTCCCCGCGCGGCGGCCCGGCGAGCTGCACGGCGAGCGGCAGCCCATCGGAGCCCTCGAACATCGGCAGCGTGATGGCCGGCTGGCCGGTCACGTTCCAGAGCGGCGTGTAGGGGTTGAAACGCCCGCCCTCCACGAAGCTCTCCCACGGGTCGGAGCGCTGCAGCGACCCGATCCGCGGCGGGCGCTGTGCGAGCGCGGGGGTGAGGATCGCGTCGTAGCCGTAGAGCGCGGCGACGATGCCGCGTGCATAGAGCTGCACCTCGCCGAGCGCCTGGAGGTAACGCCGTGCGGAGAGCTTCTCGCCGCGCCGCACGAGCTCCCAGGTGAGCGGCTCGAGCTCGTCCTCGCCGGGGTCGCGCCCGATCGCGCGCGCGGCGGTGGCCACGCCCTGGGCGACCATCGGCGCCCACAGGGCCGAGAACAGCTCGAACGCGTTGTCGGTGCCCTGCCACGGCGCCTCGCGGATCTCCTCGACCTTGTGGTCGTGTGAGGCCAGCAGCTCCGCGCACTCCACCACCGCCGCGTGGCCGAGCGGCTCGAGCTCGGCCTCCCAGATCGGGGCGAGCGTGACGCCGATGCGCATCCGCGGCGGCGGCCGCCGCGCGGCCTCGGTGAAGGAGATGTCGGGGTCCTCGGCCCAGTTCGCGTCGCCTGCCTCGTAACCCGCCAGCACATCGAGCAGCGCGGCGGAGTCCTCGACCGTACGGGAGATCACCCCCTCGGTACCGAGGAACGCATCGCCCGCGAAGGGCCCGGAGGAGATGCGCCCGCGGCTCGGCTTCAATCCCACGAGGTTGCAGCACGCCGCCGGCGTGCGGATCGACCCGCCGCCGTCGGACCCGTGCGCGATCGGCAGCAGGCCGCCGGCCACCGCGGCCGCGGCGCCGCCGCTCGAGCCGCCCGGCGTGCGGTGGCGGTCCCACGGGTTGCGCGTGGGACCGAACGCCACCGACTCGGTGACCGGCTGGATGCCGAACTCCGGCGTGGCCGTCTTGCCGACGATGATGAACCCTGCCTCGCGCAGCTTCCCGACCGTGAACCCCTCCGCCGGCGGCTCGAAGCCGTAGCCGAAGTTCGAGCCGAAGGCGAGCGGCATGCCCTTCACGGGCGTGAGGTCCTTGATGGCGATCGGCACGCCCGCGAACGGGCGCGGGTCACGCGGGAGGATGCCCCGCGCCGCCTCCATCGCACCGTCGTGGTCGATGTGTGTGAACGCGGAATAGTGGTCATCGAGGGCGTCGATGCGGTCGAGGGTCTGGCCCATCACGTCGCGTGCGGACACCTCACCCGCATGGATCTCGTCCGCGATCTCGATCGCGGAGCGGTAGCGGACTGGCACGGAGCTAGACCCCGGGGGTCATGGCAGACAGCGGCTTCGGGCTCGACACGGGGTTCGGCGCCTAGGCCACTAGGCGGTCGCGGGCTCGGAGCGCATGGCCGCAACCTTCGCGCGCTCCTCCGACAGACCGAGCCGCTCGAGCATCTCCTCGGCCAGCCCGAGGTAGTCCTCGCCGAGCTCGGGGCGGTAGTCGAGCATCGCCACGCCGCGCTCGGCCGACTCCGCATAGCGGATCGACTGGCGGATGGGCGTGGAGAAGACCTTCTCGCCGAAACGCTCCTTGAGCTGCTCGAGCGCCTCGCGCGAGTGGACCGTGCGCAGGTCGGCGATGTTCAGCACCACGCCGAGCCATTCCAGGTCGGGCTGGAGGTTCTCCTTCGCAAGTTCGATCACCTCGAGCGCCTGCTCGACCCCCTGGAGGGAGAAGTACTGCGCCTCGGTGGAGATGAGCGCATGGTCGGCGGCCACGAGGCCGTTCACGGTCAGCAGCCCGAGCGCGGGCGGGCAGTCGATCAGGATCAGGTCGTAGCGGCGCTTGAGGTCGCGCAGACCCCGGCGCAGGGTCAGCTCGCGGCCCATCTTTCCGGAGAGGATCAGCTCCGCCTCGGCGAGGCCCAGGTTCGCGGGCAGCACCCCGTCGTGCACCGCGTCCACGGCGCGCTCGCGCCCCGCGAGCACGTCGGCGATCGTCGGGTTGGCGTCGGCCGGCACGTCGAAGTAGTCCGAGAGGTTGCCCTGGGGGTCGAGGTCCACGCACAGCACCTCCATGCCGACGCGGCCGAACACGTCGGCGAGGTTGCGGACGGTCGTCGTCTTGCCCGTACCGCCCTTCTGCGAGAGCACCGTGACCGTCGTCGGCATAGGCGGCGAAGGCTAGACGCTCCGGGAAGGGTGAAGGGCTCCGCTTAGCGGAGCCCTCCCGTCACCCTCCTCCCTCGACCGGTGCGCCCTTAGCGGGCGCTCTGGACATCGCCGCTCAGCGAGCGGGCGACGTTCCGGTCCAGGCTCATGAAAAACAGGCTGTAGCGGCCGATGTCGATCTGGTCGCCGTCGGAGAGCTCGTGCCACTCCGCGCGCTCGCCGTTCACGAACACGCCGTTCAGGCTGCGGTCGTCGAGGATCCGCGTACCGCCGGGCTCGCAGTGCATGAGGGCGTGACGGCGCGACACGGTCGGGTCGTCGAAGCGCACATGCGCGGCGAGCGAGCGCCCGATCCGCGTCCAGCCGTCCTCGATCGGCACCACGTGCACGCGCTCGCCGTCGTCGAAGCCCAGATAGAAACCGGGCTCGACGAGCGCGTCGCGCGCCGAATCGAGCCACTCGGGGTGCTCGACCCGGTGGGTGCCGATCGGTTCGGCGTCGGCGTCGAAGCCGAACATCGACGCGCGCTTGAACGAGTCCGACCCGCAATGCGGGCAGTCCGGCAGCTGGTCGCGCTCCTCCAGAGCGACGGCAAATCCACAGCTGTGGCAGCGGAATGATCCAGCTCCCACGAGAGTTCCAGCGTTCAGTGCTTCCAGCACTTTGTCCTCCCCAAACAGAAGTTGATGCCGATTCTAACGAGCGCGGCGTGCTGAAGATAGGCCGAAATCTTCGCTCCGTGCGTCAAGGGTTTTCCCCCTCCGCGGTCGAATGAATCATTGGCATGGCGGTCGAACTCTCGAAATTGATTCTGCGGCACAGCATCTCGGCGCTCTCGAGCCACCGCGGGGCCGACTGCGACAAGTGCCGGCGCACCCCCGTCCCGGGCGAGTTTCTCCATCTGTTCGAGGACGGCCGGGCGCTCTGCGCGCTCTGCATCGAGAAGCTGCCGCGCAAGCGCCGGACCCATCTGCGCGCCGAGCGCGTACACGCGAGCGACCGCCCGCTCTCCGTCGGACCGCATCGCACGTAGAATCACGGCCGCTTGCGGCCCGTCACCGTCCATACCGTCATCTCCGCTCCGCGCGAGCAGATCTTCGACTTCGTCGGCGACCTGAAGAACGCGCCCGCCTGGATCGACCACTTCGCCGAGGACTTCCGGCTCGCGCGCGCCAAGTCCGGTGGTCTCGGCGCCGCCGCGCGCTTCCGCGTCGACCCGCCCGGGCCGCACGTGTGGGTCGAGATCTCCAACAGCGAGTTCGAGCCGCCGCGCCGGATCGTGCAGGAGGGCCGCTGGGGCCGGGTCGGGCGCTCGCGCTCGATGACCGTGTGGACCTTCGAGCAGGACGCGGGCGCCACTCGCGTCGAGCTGTCGATCTGGACCGAGCCCGGGCACAAATGGGACGCGATCAAGGAGCACCTCGGCGCGCGCCGGTTCATGCGCCGCGAGGCGAAGATCATGCTGAAGCGCCTGCGGCGGGTGTTCGAGGAGGCGCACAAGGGCGAGCTGGCGACCGCCGACCTCGCCGGCTATGAGACGGCGAAGGCCGCGCGCTTCGGCGACCATCCGGATCTCCAGGGAGCCGGATAGCATGCCCGCCTCGATGGCCCTCCCCCGCGTCCTGCTCGTCGTCTTCCTGGCCGCCCTGGCGCCGTTGGCGCTGTCCGGGTGCGAGCTCGGGAAGAAGGGTGCCGACCACGAGGAGATCCGCGAGGGCATCGACGCCGAGGTCGACGGCGTTGCCTACAACATCTACATCACGCGGCAGCTGAACATCAGGCAGCCGCCCGACGAGGACTTCTACCAGGGCCCCGAGCCCCCGCCCGGCTTCGTCTACTACGGCGTGTTCCTCAAGACGTGCAACATCACCGACGAGAACCAGATGCCGATCGAGCGGTTCATCATCGAGGACACCCAGGGCAACGAGTACTTCAACAGGAGGCTCCCGGAAGCCAACACGTTTGGCTACCACGCGAAGGAGCTCGCGCCGCAGGAGTGCATCCCGCTTCCCGGCAGCGCCGGTGACTTCAACCCCACCGGCGGCGCCATGCTCCTCTTCGAACTTCCGGTGCAGGCCCAGCAGGACCGCCCGCTCGAGCTACAGCTCCAGGGCACCTACGACCTGCTGAAGAAGGAACGGACCGAGAAGACGATCGAGCTGGACATCTGAGCAGTCCAGCGCGCGTCCTTTGTCTCGGCGCGGGAGCGATCCTGCTCGTCGAGGGCCTGCTCATCCTCATCCTCACCGACGCCGGATTCTCGATTCCCGGCTCGGGCTGGCACCAGCTCATCCACATCGTCTCGGGCGTGATCCTGATCGCCGCCGGGCGCTTCACGGACGGCGTGGCGGCGGCGTTCGTGGCCGGCATCTACTACCTGGCGCTCTCGCTAGGCGGATTGATCGACGGCGATGAGGTCTTCGGCCTGTTCGAGACCTACCCGGCCGATCAGGCCCTGCACGCGCTGCTCGGGGTGGCCGCGGTCTCTGCGGCGCTGATCACTCGGTCTTCAGCGCGGCCTGCAGCACGGTCTTGACCGCGGGCGCGGCGGTCTCGCCGCCGGCGCCCGCACGCACGAACAGCGCCGCCACGGCCACCTTGGGTCGCCGCGATGGGGCGTAGGCCGTGAACCAGGCGTCGGTGTCGGAGCCGGGGGCCTGGGTGATTTCCCCGTCCGGGCTCTGCGCCTGGTCTCCCTGCGTGGTGCCGAGCTCGGCCGTGCCGGTCTTGCCGGCCACCTTCACGCCGTCGATCTTCGATGCGGTGCCGGTGCCGTAGTTCACGACGTCGATCATCATCCGCTCGATTGTCCTCGCGATCTTCGCGCTCGTCACCCGCTTGGCCTTCGGCTTGCCGTCGCCACTTGTCAGCGTGGGCGCCGACAGCACGCCGTCGTTGGCGATCGTCTGGGCGATCGAGGCCATCTCGAGCGGCGTGGCGAGCACGCGACCCTGTCCGATCGCGGTCGAGCCGAGGTCGAGCGGGCCCTTGATCTCGCTCGCGTCGGGGATCGTGCTCGGCTGCGCACCGGCGATCGTCTGCTTCTGGTTGAAGCCGTAGCGCTCGGCCGTCTCGACGAGGCTCTTCGCGCCCACCTTGATGCCGAGCGGTGCGAACACCGAGTTGCAGGAGTGCGCGAAGGCCTGCACGAAGTTGCCCCCGCAGGTCTCGCCGTTTGCGTTCTCGAGGTCCACGCCGTCGATCACCGCCTTGGTCTCGACGGGGAACTTGTCGCTTGTCTTCACCTTCTTGTCCTCGAGCGCTGCGGTGGCGGTGATGATCTTGAAGGTCGAGCCCGGGGGCTGGGGGGCGCTGAAGGCGAGGCCCGCGAGCGCGCGCACCTCGCCGGTCTTCGCGTCGAGCGCGGCGATGCCGCCCACGCGGTCACCGATCGCCGCGACGGCCGCCGACTGGATGCGGGTGTCGATCGTCGACTTCACCTCTTCGACCGGGCGCGGCTTCGCACGCGCGAGCACCTTGTCGCCGGCCTTCAGCTCGCCACCGGGGCGCCCGGCGAGCTCCGCCTCGAGCGCGCGCTCGAGGCCGTTCAGGCCGATCGGCGCGTCCTCGGGAAAGCCCCGCGCGAAGAGGAACTCCTTGTCGGCGCGCGTCTTCGCGGGGCCCACTTCGCCCGCGATGTTCGCCCCGGCCTCGTTCACGGTGCGCCCACCCGCAGGACCCGACACGAGCGTCTTGCCGTTGAGAGAGACGATCTTCGCCCGGTCCGGCACCTCGGTCTCGCGCTCGAGCTTCGCGCCGGCGGGCACGCCGGGGAACGTGAGGCTCGGGGTCCAGGCGATCCTGTCGTCCTCGGTGGGCAGGCGCAGCGGCTGGCGGATCACGCCGAACACGCGCGTGCGGACGGCGATCGGCACCTCCACCACGTCCCCGTCCTTCTTGCGCTCGCCGGCCACGAGGCTGGTGGTGGTGGCGATGTCCTTCGAATCGTCGTAGGCGGCGGTGAACTTCTTGAGGCTCGTGGCCGCCTTCGCGGCCGGGGTGAGCTGCGCGTACATGCCCCTGTAGTCGCCGCGCTGCCAGTCGGCCGCGAACGCCTCGGCGGCCTTCTCGGCGCCGGACACGTGGGTGGCACCGCGCACGACCCCGTAGACGAACGCGACCCCGGCGAGCGCTATCGCGACCGCGGGCAATCCCCGGTGTATTAGCCGCCAGTGGCGGTCGTGCGGCTTCTTGCCGATGGTGTTCATGTTCGTCCCTTTACCCCCGTGTGAGGTTAGTTGTACCCCGGCCGCGGGACGGTGGCGCTGCTTTCCCCGCGCTTGGCGCCCGGTAGCCTCGCCCGCCGTGACCGCGATCGACTGGATCATCGTCGCCTTCACGCTGCTCATGGCGGTGTGGGGCTACTCGCAGGGGCTGATCGTGGGCGCCCTCTCGCTGCTCGGCTTCGTGGTGGGTGCGTTCGCGGGCTCGCGGCTCGCGCCGCTGCTGCTCGAGGAGGGGTCGCGCTCGCCGTACGCGCCCCTGTTCGCGCTCGCGGGCGGCGTGATGCTCGGCGCCCTGCTCGCGACGCTGCTCGAGACGGTCGGCTTTCACCTGCGCCAGCGGGTGGGGGACTCTCTGGGCCTGATCGACGGGCTCGGCGGCGCCGTGCTGCTCGCCGCGGTGGGGCTCGCTCTCGCGTGGATCGCGGGCGCCGTCGCGCTGCAGACACCTGGCG
>JACCYP010000282.1 GCA_013696425.1 Thermoleophilaceae bacterium | reverse complement strand
GGCCAGTAGAGGCGCAGGCGGCTGCGCAGCGGGCCGGAGGCGTGGCCCATCTCGTGGCGCAGCGCGGAACCCGGGTGCAGGACGATCCGCCCGGGTACGCGCAGGGCGAGGTCGGCCTCCTCCCCATACATCCAGATCGGCTCGTAGAAGCCGCCGAGCGCGAGGAACTCCTCGCGTCGCACCATCGTGAGAGCGCCCGACGCCGCGGCCACCTCCACGGGCCCGGCGGGGGCGGCCGAGCGCGGTTCGCCCTCCTTGAGGCCGAACGTGGCGGTGTTGGGCGCGATCGCGAGGCCGGCGGCCTCGAGCTCCTCGCCCCCCGGGCGCAGCAGCAAGCCGGTGGCGATCGACACGCCCGGATCGGCCAGCAGGGCGCGCAGCGGCTCATCCCACCCGGGCTCCACCTCGCCGTCGAAGTTCACGAACGCCACGAGCGTTCCCTCCGCGGCGCGCGCGCCGGCGTTGCACCCCGCGGCGAAGCCCACGTTGTCCTCGAAGCGCACCACACGTGCGCCGTCGAGCCCCTCCCAGGAGCCGTCGCTCGAGGCGGAGTCCACCACCACCACCTCGAAGTCCTCGCAGCTCGTGTTGCGGGCGAGCGCATCGAGCGCCCGCGGCAGCACGTCGGCGCCGTCGTGGTTCACGAGCACCACGCTCAGCTCGCTCACGGCAGCTCCACCAGCCCCGCGTAGGCGTCGCGGGCGATGGCGCGGGGGTCGTGGCGCTCGAGGGCGAAGCGCCGGGAGCGCTCCCCGAGCGCACGGCGGCGGTCCGGGTCCCCCGCCAGCGTGCGCAGCTCCTCGAGCAGGGTGCCCGCGCGGGCACGGACGATCGGGAGCTCCTCCCCGAACGGGTTCGCGGCATCGTCGATCGCGCACAGCACGGGCCGGCCGGTGGCCATCGCCTCCACGGCCAGCGCCCCGTACCAGCCGAGGTTGAGCTGATCGACGGCGACGTGGGCCCGCCCGACGCGCGCGAGCACCTCATCGTGGGGGACGCCCTCGATCAGGTCGAGCCGCACCTCGGCGCCCTCCGCGCGCAGCGCCTCCACGGCGGCGATCACCTCGGCACTGCCCTTCACCTCGCGGTCGCTCGGCGCATGCGCCACCACGAGTTCGCCGGGCTCCCCGGGGTCGCGGCCCACCTCGACCGCGCGTGCGTCCACGCTCGCATAGGGCATGAAGGCGGCGGCGCGCGGCAGCCAGCGGGCGAGATCGGGATTCAGGTAGAGCACGCGGTCGGCAAACCGCGCGATCCGCTCGGCGTTGACCGGCCGGTAGCGGTCATCGGCGGTGCACGCCGCCTTCGAGCACGAGCACTCGCGCTGGGGGCGGACGTCGCAGCCCTGGAATGTCACGACCACGGTCCGGCCGCGCCGCTTGAGCCAGGCGAGCTCGTTCCAAACCCGCCCCGCCGCCCGCACCGTGAGCAGGGTCTGGCCGAAGTTGAAGTGGAAGATGTCGTAGCGGTGCGCGGCCCGGCGCAGGAACGCCACGCGGCGCGGCAGCCGCGCGAGCGGCGGGTGGTGGGCATCCTCGAACAGGATGTCCGCCTGGTAGCCGAACGGCCCGGCGGCCACGACCGCGACGTCGCTCTCAAAGCCGAGCTCGCGCTCCGCCCGGGAGAGCCCCAGGGCGTTGCCCCCCACATCGGCGGGGGCATGGAGGATCCGGGTCACGCCGGGGCGCTTGAGGGCTGAGCGGGCTCGCGCTCGAACCAGTACGGGCGTTCCGGCTCGGGTAGCTGGAAGGCCTCCGCCGAGGAGGAGCCGCGGTCGGCGCGCAGGAACAGCTCGGTGTGGGGCATCGTCTGCACGACGCGCGTGAAGCCGGCCGCCGCGAGCATCTCCCGGCCCTGCGCGAGCGTGAAGCGGTCGTTGAGCGGTGTCGAGATCAGGTCGAAGACCTCGTGCGCGCGGTCCTTGCCGTAGCGCCACTCGATCACCCGGCGCCGCGCGCGCAGCGGCAGCAGGCTCATCACCGCGCGCTGGGCGCCGAGGCCCGCGCGGCTCGAGGTCGACACCGAATCCGCGCCGTAGAGGTACAGGTAGAGCAGGCCGTCCGGGGCCACGAGCTTCGCGAGCGAACTCACCCCCCGTGCTGTGTCCTCGGTGTGGTGGAGCACCCCCCACGAGAACACGAGGTCGAACTGCTCGCCGGCGAAGATCTCGTCGGCCTTCAGCACGTCGCCGGTGACGGTCCGGACGCGCTCGCCGTAGCGCTCGCGCACGGACCCGAGCGCATTCGCGCTGGCGTCGAGCGCGGTCACCTCGCAGCCGAGCTCGAGAAAGCCCTTGATCCAGCGCCCACCGCCGCAGCCGGCGTCGAGCACGCGGCGCCCCTCGAACCACGCGGGCGCCACCCGCAGCTCGTAGCGCGAGAGGATCTCGGGTACTCGCCCGCCGAAGCCGTCGTCTGAGAGCAGGAAGTCGCCCTCGGGGAGGGCGCCCCACTGGTAGTCGAAGGACTTGCGGGCCATGCGGGCGCGAATGCGCTGGAGCATCCGGTGAGGGTATCTATGCTCGCACGGCCCATGAGGACCGACCTTCTCGCCTGTCCGGAGGACCACACCGCCCTTCGGGAGGACGGCGATCTGCTGCGTTGCGAGCACGGCCACGAGTGGCCGGTGCGCGATGGGGCGCCCGTGTTCACCGCCGCGGTCGGCGGATTCGAGCGCCGCGCGGAGTGGGAGCGCAAGCAGGAGAACTCGGTGCCCGAGTACGAGCAGGAGGAGGCCGACCAGCAGGCCCGCCGCGGCACGATGGCCTGGACGGTGGGGCGGCTCTTCGGCGAGTTCTGGTCCCAGCCCGTGGGCGACGCCGCGAAGGTGCTCGACGTCGGCTGCAGCGTCTACGCGGAGCTTCCCTACCGCCGCCCGGCCGAGCGCTTCGTGGGCGTCGACCCCCTGCCGGGCAGCCCGGCCCGCGAGTACGAGTTCGTTCAGGCGTTCGGCGAGCGATTGCCGTTCGCCGCCGGCACGTTCGACGTCGCCCTCCTCGCCACCTCGCTCGACCACGTGGCCGACCCGCTCGCGGTGCTGCGCGAGTGCGCACGGGCGGCTCCACGCGTCGCGATCTGGATCGGGATCATCGAGCCCGGGCTCGACTTCGGCGTGCTCGAGGCGCTGGCCCGGGTTCCAAGGGAGCCGCTGTACCGGCCCCGCGCCGCCGCGGCCGCCGCGCGGACCCTGTACGCGCTGAACGCGGCCCCGAAGGACTACGCCGACGAGCTGCACCTGCACCGTTTCGAGCTGATTCAGATGCGTGAGCTGGTGGCGGCGGCCGGGCTCGCGCTGGAGCGCCAGATGCTGATCACGGACTACTCCCAGACGACTCCCCACCTCTTCCTGGACGCCACGCGGTGAGCCGCCGCAGCTCGGTCACGTCATCGGCGGTCACGACGCCCGTCGCGCGCAGCGCCACCAGGTAGAGCGCGAGTGCCGCGAGCTTCAGCACCACCGCGAGGGCGAGCGGCTCGATGGCGGCCGCGCCCAGCGGCATGAGCGCGGCGGCGAGGACCACGGCACCGAGCACGCGCCAGGGCTGGTAGGGCGTGGGGTAGAGCTGCTGGGACTTGCGGTAGTAGAGGCAGAGCAGCAGCACGTAGGCCACGAGCGTCGCGAACGCCGCGCCGATCATCCCGAACGGCGGGATCACGAGGAAGTTGAGCGCCACGTTCACCGCCGCCGCGACCAGTGAGTACAGCGCGAAGTAGCCCGTCCGGCGCTTGAGGGCGATGCCGGACATCGCCACCGAGGAGAGCCCGTAGGCCACGAGGCCGAGCGAGAGCAGGCCGACGGCCTGGTAGGCCGTGTCGAACTCCGGCGCTACGACCGCAATCAGCTCGCGCGCGAAAAGCGCGAGGATCAACCCGAGCAGAGCGAGGCCGAGCGCGACGAAGGTGAAGGCGCGCCCGCGCACCCGCTTCTCCATCTCCTGGTCCTCGGCGTGGCCGGCGAGCATGAACGGCGCGAACGCGGTGGCGAACGCGACGACCCCGAACAAGAGCGGCGTCGAGATCCGGTTGGCCACCCCGTACTCGCCCACCTCGCCGAGGTCCGAGAGCTGAGAGAGCATCAGCCGGTCGATGAAGCTGAGCGCCCACAGTGCCACCGCGGTCGGGATCAGCGGGATGCCGTAGCGGAGCATCACGCCGAGCTCGGGGCGCGAGAGCCGCCGGCCGATCTCCCCACGCACGGCGATGCCGCCATAGACGGCGGCCACACCGGCGCCCACGAGCGGCCCGAGCACGGCCCCGTCGAGGCCGAGGTCGAGCGTGGTCACCCCCACGACGCTCACCACCGTGCCGGCGATCGCCCCGACCATCGAGGACCAGAAGAACGGCCAGGGCCTGAAGCGCAGCCGCAGGATCTCCCGGAAGAACTGGGCGAGGATCGTTACGGGAAGCGCAACCGCGAGCAGCACGACCACCGTCGAGTAGCCCTGGCCATCGAAGAGCCAGTCGGCCACCGGCTCGCGCGCGGCGATGATCCCGGCCGCCACGAGCAGCGACGCGCCGCCCGACAGCGCGAGCGCCGTGAACAGCACCGCGCGGCGCTCGTGCTCCTGCTCGTCGGTGTAGTCGAAGAAGGAGCGCTGGGAGGCGGAGGCCATCCCGAGGTCCACGAGTATCACGAGCATCCCGAGCCCGACGGTGCCCACTTCGAGCACGCCGTACTCGGCCGTCGTGAACACGCGTGCGAACACGGGCAGCGTGACCACGCCCGCCATCTGGATCGCCACACCGGAGAGCCCGTAGACCACGGTCTGCTTCCCGAGCGCCGCGATCCGGTCTCTCAACGCAGCGCCGCCCTGCAGGCCTCGAGGGTGGGCTCGACGAGCACGTCGCCCTGGTGGCGGATGATCCAGTCGCGCGCCCTGTCGCCGAGCCTCCCCCGCTCGCCGGGGTCGTCGAGCAGGAGGGTGAGGGCGTCTCCGATCTCGCCGTGCTCGCGCACGTTGGCCACGGGCGGGAACTCCTCGAATACCTTCTCGAAGCGCTCCTGCTCGAGCCAGATCAGGAGTGGTTTGCCCACGCTCATGGCCTCGAGCGCCGAGGTGCCGTAGGAGCCCACCGTGAACTGGTCCATCACGACGTCGGCGGCGCGCAGGTAGCGCAGGAGGCGGGTCTTTGACACCGCGTAGGGCAGGAACTCGATCTGGGCGGTCACGCCCAGCTCCTCCGCGAGTGCGCGCGAGCGGTCGATGTCCACGCCCCACCCGGCGCACACGAGCCGCACGTCGGGCCGCTCGCGGGCCGCGGCGGCGAACCCGCGCAGCATCTTGTCCGAGCCCTTCCAGTGCCAGTCCTGGCGGCTGGGGACGAACACCAGGCGGCCCTCGCCGCCCGGGAGGAAGCGCTCGCGCAGCTCGGCGTCCTCGCCGGGGGAGTACTTCTCGGTGTCCACGAGGAACGGGATGAACTCGCACAGGTGCTCGACGCCTATGTCGCGTGCGTGGGGATAGAAGCGCGGGTCGGTGAGCAGGATCCGCCGGCAGCGCGAGTAGCCCCAGCGCTGCAGGCGTGCCTCTGCCCTGCGCAGCGGCGTCTCGTCGGCGTAGGGCACGACCGCGATGTCCCCGCCCCAGGTGTCCGCCACGCACGGCACGCCTGCGAGCGCCGCGAACACCGGACCGAAGCCGTAGGCGATCACCACGTCGTACTCGCGCAGCGTCTTGATCACCCACGATCGGTCGACGGTCATCGGCCCCGCGTGCAGGCCGCCGACGCGCACCGCGCGGGCCAGCGGTCCGGCCACCCCGGGCACCTTGCGCGCGCCCCAGAGCTTCTTGCCGCCCGTGCCCGGCCCGCCGGTCTCCGTGCGCACCCAGTCGGGCATCGGAGCGTCGGGCAGCACGCTCGCGTCGAGCCGGTCGGTGGGCAGCTCGATGTCGAGGTCCTCCCAGCGCGGGTCGCTCATCACGAACGTGTCGCGCGGGTCGAGGATCAGGTCGACCGGGTGGCCCTGGCGGTGAAATCCCTTCGCCTGGATGTAGGCGTTGTTCGCGAGGTTGTCGTAGATGGCGATGCGCATGGCACCGGGCGCGGGTCAGCCGCTCCTGATGCCGCGCACGCGGGTGGGCGCGCCCTCGATCAGCGTCACGTCGCGGAAGCCCTCCTCCCAGAACCAGCCCGCGACCTCCTCCTTGGAGTGACGGAAGTTGTAGCGCGGGGAGTAGGCGTCGAAGAGGCCGAACTGCGCCGTCGCCTCGTCGAGCTCGGGGTTGTCGGGGTCGAGGTAGGCGTGCAGCACCAGGTAGCTGAGCACCGTCGAGAGCGTCCGGTTGCGGACGATCAGCCGGCGGCAGAGCTCGAACCGGCGCTCGTCGTCCATCCGCCGCATGAACCACCGCAGGAGGTCGGTCCCGAAGCGCTCGATGCCCGGCGGGGGCGGGTAGACCATCACGTAGAGCGTGCCCCCGGGCTTCACGAGCGGCGCGATCGCGGCGAATGCCCGCCGCGTGTCCGGTGTGTGGTGGAGCACGCCCCAGCTCATCACGAAGTCGAATGAGCCGGGGGCGAACGGGGCCTCGAACAGGTTCGCCTGCGCAACCGCGGCGCCGGGCACGTTCTCGCGGACGGCCTGCACGCCGGCGGCGGTGAGATCCATCGCGTTCAGGTCGGCGCCGAGCTGGTCGAGCGCGTAGCTCCAGCGGCCCGAGCCGCAGCCCGCGTCGAGGCAGCTCTTGCCCTCGAAGAACTCGCGCGGCAGCTGGTTGTCGGCGAGGAACTCCTCCACGAGTTCCGGGCGGAACTGCACGAACGTCGAGTTCTCGAAGCGGGCGTGCTCGAAGTGGAACACGCGCTGGGTCTGCTCCACGTCCTCGGGGAGGGTCTCGATGAAGCGGGCGATCCCGTCGGTCACGGGGTAGGTGGTCCCGCAGCGCGGGCAGCGCTCGCCCTCGAGGGGCGTGTCGTCGCGCGGGCATGCGTAGGGGACGGGCATCGGCGGGGCAGGGTAACGGCCGGGCCTCTAGCGCCCGGCGCCGAAGGTGAGCCCCACGCCCTCCTCGACGCCGGTCGAGGGCACGCCGAGGAGCTCCGCCTGGCGGGCGGTCGAGGCGATGATGTCCGCGGCGGGCGGGGCGTCCTCAAACCGCGGCGCCGCCCCGATCGCATCCCCGAGCGCCTCGGCGAGCGAGCGCATGGTCACCACCTCGGGCCCGGCCACGTTCACCACGGCGGCGCCGTCGCGGTCAAGGGCGGCGATGGTCGCCGCCGCGGCGTCCTCGACATAGATCGGGTTGAGGCGCATTCCCGTGCCC
>JACCYP010000274.1 GCA_013696425.1 Thermoleophilaceae bacterium | reverse complement strand
GGGGTCGGTCTCGGCGTGCCAGGGCTCACCGGCCGGTCAAGGCCTATCTCCGCACGCGGGTAGCCTCAGGCGGGCGATGAGCTATTTCCAGGCGGTCCGCCTGTACTCGGCGGTCGAATGCGCGATCTTCGCCGCGCTCGTGGTCGTCGCGGTCCAGGGCGGGCCCGACCAGCTGAAGACGATCCTCGGCTGGACCCACGGCTTCGGCTGGATCTTCCTCTGCCTGCTCGTCGCCAACGGAGCAAGCCGCGGCATCTTCCCGTGGCCCCTGCTCGCGGCGACCGTGTCGCCGGTTGGACCGGTCGGCTGCTCGGTCGGCATGGAGTACCTCGCGCGTCGGCGCGAGACGGAGCCGGTGGCCTGAGCGATGTTCCCCGTCAACCTCCCGAACTCCCTCACGGTCATCCGCATCCTGCTGGTGCCGGTGCTGGTGGTGGCGCTACTCGTGGAGAGCCCGAACGGGTCGACGATTGCCGCGATCGTGTTCGCGCTGGCCGCGGTCACCGACGGCCTCGACGGCTACATCGCGCGCTCGCGCGAGTCAATCACCACCTTCGGCAAGGTGATGGACCCGATTGCCGACAAGCTGCTGATCGCGGCGGCGCTCATCTCGCTCGTGTCGCTCGACCGCGTGGCCGCCTGGGTGGCGATGGTGATCATCGGCCGCGAGTTCGCGGTCTCCGGGCTGCGGATCTTCGCCGGCGCGAAGGGCCTCGTGATTCCCGCGAGCCAGCTCGGGCGCCTCAAGACGATCGTGCAGGTGGCGATGGTCCTGGCACTCATCGCCGCGAACGACACCGGCGCCTGGTGGGTGCAGGCGCTCGTCTATGCGAGCGTCGCGATCACGCTCATCTCCGGAGCCGACTACTTCCTGAACGTCCGCCGGAAGATCGAGGAGCACCAGCAGGCAGCTACGGCCCGAGCTCGGTCACGTGCTGAACAGTCCCCCGATCGAAGAAGGGGAACGGTTTGAACGTGGCGGCGCCCTGCGAGGTCGGCTGATACATCTTGCGCGGCGAGCGCCACGCCTGCGGATCGCCCGAGGAGAACCTCTTCTGGGCGATCCTGAAGGCGCGCTCCGCGGCCACGCGGTAGCCCTTCGGCGAGAGCACGCGCAGGGAGTAGCTCTCGAGGTTGGTGGCGTCGAACTCGTGTGAGGTCGAGCGCCCGCCCTCGAGCAGGTTCAGCGAGTTCGTGGAGAAGCGCCCGAGCGCGACGTCGATCGATGCCTTCTTGAAGGCGTCCCAGGCGGCGAGGCCGGGCTCGGTCTTGCCGTCGGGGGTCGTGCGCGAGTAGGAGCCGTCCCAGGAGCGGATCGTGTCGAGCACGATCTTTGCCTGGCCGGTGGCGCCCTTCTGGGCCTTCTTCAGGCGTGAGGTGAACAGCGGGCGCTGCTGCGCGGTCGTGCCCGCGATCCGGTCGACGTTGCGCGTGACCTCGTAGCCGCCGCCCTGCTTCGCGGCCGCCGCGACGGCGCGCTTCAGGTAGTTGCCGCGGTGAAAGGGCCCGTTCAGGCGCTCGCGCGCGGGGCCGTCGCCTGAGGTCCACAGCTTCGAGGGCACGTTGTTCCACTGGTGCAGGTAGCCAAGCTTGGGATTGATCACGTGCGGTCGCTGGGCGACGGTGAGGAAGCCGTCCCACTCGGCCTCGCCCGTGCCCGGGTAGGGCAGGCGCTCGTCCCAGTCGCGCGGGCGCAGCGGCAGCAGGCCCGGATGCCAGAAGCCGATGTTGCCCGCCTCGTCGACCGCCACCACGTTCTCGTTCCAGGTGACCTTCGCCATCGCGGCGTCGACGCCGGCGATGTTCTGCGCGGCGTTCAGGTCGGCGATGCCCTCGAGCGTCTCGAGCTCGCGGCCCCAGATCGCGTAGCGGCGCGCGTAGGCCTTGCCCCCGGCGCGGCTCTGGACCGGACCGTGCACGGTGCGGCAGATGCGCTCAGTGCGCGACCCGGACTCGGGCAGGTTCGGCAGCTTGGGGTTCGAGGTGCTCGGGATGAACGAGGAGGGCGGCGGGCGGAAGCTGATCACCTC
>JACCYP010000250.1 GCA_013696425.1 Thermoleophilaceae bacterium | reverse complement strand
GGCGGACACCGCCACCAGCCACAGCGCCACCACGGCGCCCTGCTGCTCGCGATCGCCGAGCAGGCCGTCCACGGCCGGATAGCCCGACGCGACCACTACCGCCAGCAGGCCGGTGAGCACCACAGCCGCGATCGCGGTCATGGCACGCCGCTCGCGGCGCAGCAGCAGCACGAGCACGATCCCCCCCACGCCGAGCGCCCCGAGCGAACCGCGCGAGAAGGTGAGGTAGACCACGAGCCCGGCACTCGGCACGAGCGCCGCGGCCGCGGCGCGCATCCAGGCCGGCCGCGTGAGGTCGGCGGCCACCCGCGCCGCGAGGATGGTGCCCATCCCCGCGAACGCGCCGACAGCGTTCCAGTAGGTGAGGGGCCGGTCGAGCCGCGCGCCCGCGTTGAACGAGGGCTCCGAGGGCGCGATGCCCGGCAGCAGCCGGGTGGCGAGGGCGTAGAGGCAGACCACGGCGATTCCACCGGCAAGGGCCGGCTCGACCCAGCGGCGCACCTCGCCGCGGAGAACCGCGACACCGCCGATCAGGGCGGCCGCGTAGAGGGCCACTCGCTCGGCGTCGGCGAGCGCCGGATCCTTGAGCGGCGCCCACGCGATCGACACCGCTGTCCACACCGCGAGTCCCGCCAGTCCGGCGACGGCGAACCGCGCGGGGGCGCCCCGCGGGAGCGGCGCCGGCGCGGCCCAGGCCACTGCTGCCACGATCACCCACGCGGCGACGCCTGCGAAGAGCCGAGGCTCGCCGAAGAAGCCGCCCGAGAAGAAGGCGAGCACGGCCGGGGAGGCGAGGAGCGCCGCGGCCGCCCCAACTCTGACCGCGCGGGGCACGGGGCGGGACAGTACCTTCCGCCCCGTGAATTCAGTCCCGCGTCTCCCGCGGAGCGCGTGGACGCTCATCCCGGCGCTCCTCGGCTACGTGCTCGCTTTCGTCCAACGCCCAGGTGAGGCGGTCACCGACACGCGCATCGAGCTATCCGCCGATCCGGTGCTCTTCCTCGAGCGTGTGGCGAACGTCTGGAGCCAGGTCGGCGACTTCGGACACGTGCAGAGCGGCCAGTTCGTGGGCTACCTCGTGCCGATGGCGCCGTGGTTCGCGCTGGGGGAGGAGCTGGGCATCTCCGAATGGATCTGGCAGCGGATCTGGTTCGGCTCGATCCTCGCGCTCGCGGCGGTGGGGACCGTGAAGCTGATGGATGCGCTGTGGAGCCGCGAGCGGGGCGTGGCTCACGGCGGCGCGGCGCTGCTCTACCTGCTCAATCCCTACGTCGTGATCTACGCGAGCCGCGGCACCGTCTCGCTTGTGACCTACGCGGCTCTGCCGTGGCTCGTGCTGCTCGCCCACCGCGGGCTGGCGCAGCCGCGGAGCTGGCTCTGGCCGGCGGCGTTCGGCCTGGCCGCGGGGCTCGCGGGGGGCGGGGTGAATGCCGCCCTGCTCGTCTGGGTGGTGCTCGCGCCGCTGTGCCTGGTGGCGTACGAGGTGGCCGTCCTGCGCAGGCCCTGGCGCGACGCGCGCGCGTTCGGCTGGCGGTTGGCCATCTGTCTCATCCTCGGTTCGGCGTGGTGGGTGTTGCCGGTGGCGCTGCAGGCGCTCTACGGCGACGAGTTCCTCTCCTACACCGAGCAGACGGGCACGATCTGGGGCACCACGAGCATGTCCGAGTCGCTGCGCGTCCTCGGTTTCTGGGTGATGTACATCGGCGCCGGGTTCGGGCGCTCGCCCGAGCCCGTGATGGGGATCGCCTCGACCTACCTGTTCAACCCGGTGGTGATCTTCGGCACCTTCCTGGTGCCGCTCGTCGCCCTCGCGGGCGGCCTGCGCCTGTCCGGCCGGTGGCGCTACGCGCCGTTCTTCGGGCTACTGGCCGTCGCGTCGATGCTCGTGATGTTCGTGGGATTCCCCGAGGGCACCCCGCTGCGAAAGGGGCTCACCTTCGCCTACAACCACTTCGGCCCGGCCGGCTTTTTGCGCACCACCTACAAGGCCGCGCCCGTGCTCGCGCTGGCCATCGCCTGTCTCGGCGGGGCGGCCGCGGCTTCGGTGCCGCGACGTTTCCGGCCAGGCGCCCTGGCCGGCCTCGCCGTGCTGGCGGCGGCGTTCGCGACGCCGCTGGTGATGGGCCGCGCGGTGGACCCGGAGCTCGCGTACGGATCCGTGCCCGGCGAATGGCGCGCGGCGGTGGCCGACGCGGGGGAGAGAACCGGTGATGACCGCCGCACGCTGTTGCTGCCCGGCCAGCTCTACGGCTACTACCAGTGGGGGGAGACCCTCACCTCGATCGGTCCGGCCCTCGCCGCTCGCCCGTTCGCCACTCGCGAGGTGGTGCCCTACGCCGACCGCCGCTCGGCCCAGCTGCTCGCCACCATCGACGACCTCGTGCAGCAGGCCCGCCTGGTACCGGGCCAGCTTGGCGCGCTGCTCGAGCTCACCGGCTCGGGGCAGGTGCTCGTGTCCTCTGATGCGCGCCGGATCCAGAGCGGGGGCCTCGACCCGGCGGGCACCGCAGCGTCGCTCGAGGGATCGCTGCCGGAGCCCGCGCAGACCTACGGCCGCGCGCATCCGTTCCCGCGCGCCTTCGGGCGCGGCGGCGACCCGCGCGTGCTGCCCCGGATCTCCCGCCACGAGACACCCGCGCTGCCGCTGGTGCGGGTCGAGCCGCTCGACCCGGGGGCCGTGCTCGACGGAGACGCCGAGGGGGTGGCGGAACTCGCCGCCCACGGGGCCCTCGACACGCGCGGCGGCCTCGCGTATGCGGGCGACCTCGATCCGGGGAGGGTGAAGCAGGCGGTGCGGGGCGGCGCGACGCTCGTGTTCTCGGACACTGCGCGCAAGCGGATCTTCGCGACCTCGCGCCTGCGCCTGAACCACGGGCCGGTGCTGCCCGAGGCCGCGAGCGCCTCGGAGGACGCCGTCGTCTACGACCTCTTCCCCGGCCGCGGGGATGCGGGCCGCACCGTCGCCCGCTACACCGGGCTGCGCAATCTCGCCGCCCCGCTCTCGCCCGGCTATTCGCTCTTCCCCGAGAACCGCCCCTACGCGGCGCTCGACGGGCGCCTCGACACCACCTGGCTGGCCGACCCGAACCTCGACGACCCGCAGCGCTACCTCGAGGTCGAGCTCGACCGGCCGCGCCGGGTGGGCCTGATCCGCCTGCACCCGCACTCCGACTCGAAGGGCACCACGACCCGCGTCGCGATCTCCGTGAACGGCGGCGCCGAGCGCGAGGTCCCCGTGAGGATCGGCGCGAACGGGATCCGGATCGACGAGCCGGCGCTGCGCACCCTGCGGATCCGCATCGCCAAGGTGCGCGGCCCGAAGGAGCGGGGCGGGGGAGGGATCGACGAGCTCGCGATTCCCGGCCTGCGCGTGCGCGAGTCGCTGCGGCTGCCGACGGCGCTCGCCCGCGACGCGCGCGGGGCGGACCTCGCGCGCAGCCCGGTCGAGGTCCTGCTCTCACGCACCTCGACCGACTTTCCCTACCGGGCGGGCGCCGACGACCCGGATCCACAGCAGCGCAGCCCCCTGCGTGCGGTCGACGCCGAGCGCGGCCTCGAGCGCGACGTGACGCTCCCGTCGGCGCGCTCGTTCACGCCGTCGGGCTGGGCGAGCGTGTCCCCATGGGCCCTCGACCCGGCCATCGACGACCTCGCCGGCGGGGTGCGGCCCGGAGTGCGCTTCACCTCCTCCGGGCGCTTCGAGGGTGTGCCCGCAAACCGCGCCTCCTCGGCCTTCGACGGCGACCCCCGCACGGCCTGGGCGGGCGCGACCGGCGAGGGCGCGCCGTGGATCCAGGTCGATTCTCGACGGCCGCTGACCGTCGAGTCGGGGCGGGTCATCCCGAGCGCGCTGGGCGCGCCGCGGGAGCTGGCGGTGAACGGCGTGCGCACGGCGATCGAGCCGGACGGCGGCTTCACCCTGCAGCGCCCCATGCGCGACACGCGGATCCGGTTCGAGGT
>JACCYP010000225.1 GCA_013696425.1 Thermoleophilaceae bacterium | reverse complement strand
CGGCTTCGACGTCCGCGAGGGCCCCGAGGTCGAGTGGGACTACTACAACTTCACGGCGCTCAACCACCCGCCCGGCCACCCGGCGCGGATGCTCCAGGACACCTTCTACTTCTCGCCCGACGTCCTGCTGCGCACGCACACCTCGCCCATGCAGGTACGCGCGATGGAGGAGCAGGCACCGCCTATCTACATCGTCGTCCCCGGTAAGACCTACCGTCGCGACCACGACGCCACCCACACGCCGATGTTCCATCAGATCGAGGGCCTTGCGGTCGACGAGGACCTCACGCTCGCTGACCTCCAGGGCGTGCTGCTCTCCTTCGCTCGCGCGATCTTCGGCGACGAGCGCGAGGTGCGCCTGCGCCCGCACTACTTCCCCTTCACCGAGCCGAGCGTGGAGGTCGATGTCTCCTGCTTCGCGTGCGGCGGCACCGGCACGCTCGCCGACGGCTCGCGCGACAACCTCTGCAAGGGCTCGGGCTGGATAGAGATCCTGGGAGCGGGGATGGTCGACCCGAACGTGCTCGGGTTCGTGTCAGGCAACGGCTACGACGCCGAGAAGGTCCAGGGGTTCGCCTTCGGCATGGGGATCGAGCGGATCGCGATGCTCAAGCACTCGGTGCCGGACCTGCGGCTGTTCTTCGACAACGACGCGCGCTTCCTGGCGCAGTTCGGCTCCTGAGGATGCGCGTCCCGCTCTCATGGCTGCGTGAGCACTGCCTGACGGACCTCCCGACGGCGGCGATCGTCGAGCGCTTCGACCTGTCCGGCACCGAGGTCGCGCGCGTCGAGCGTTTCGGGCCCCCGTCTCCTGAGGGCTTCGTGATCGGCAAGGTCCTGAAGGCCGAACAGCACCCGGACGCCGACCGGCTGAAGGTCTGCCAGGTCGACGCCGGTGGCGGAGAGCGCACCATCGTCTGCGGCGCGCCCAACGTGGCGGCCGGACAGACGGTGGCGGTGGCGCTGCCCGGTGCCGTGATGCCCGACGGCACGAAGCTCGGCGAGGCAAAGCTGCGCGGGGTGAAGTCGAGCGGGATGATCCTCGCCGAGGACGAGCTCGGGATCGGCGAGGACCACGCCGGCATCATGGTGCTCGACGACGGCCCCGCGCCGGGCACGCCCCTCACGGAGCTGATCCCCGTGTCCGAGGACGTGCTCGAGCTCGAGATCACCCCCAACCGCCCCGACTGCCTGAGCGTGCTCGGCGTCGCCCTCGAGCTGAGCGCCGCCGCCGGCGGCGAGCTGGTGGCGCCCGAGGAGGAGGAGCTCGCGAGCGAGCCGCCGTCCACGGTGCCGATCGACATCGACCCCGAGGTCTGCCGCCGCTTCACCGCCGTCGCCTACGAGGACGTGACCATCGGGCCGAGCCCGCCGTGGCTCAAGGCGCGCCTCTCCGCCGCCGGTCAGCGCCCGATCTCGAACGTGGTCGACATCACCAACTACGTGATGCTGCTCACCGGCCAGCCCATGCACGCATTCGACACGGACGAGATCCGCGGCGGGCGCATCGACGTGCGGCGCGCGAAGCCCGGGGAGAAGATCACGACGCTCGACGATGTGGAGCGCGAGCTCACCACCGACATGGCCGTGGTCTGCGACGCCGAGGGCCCGAGCGGCATCGCAGGGATCATGGGCGGGCAGATCTCCGAGGTGTCCGAGAAGACCACGCGCGTGCTGATGGAGGCCGCGACGTGGGTCGGTCCGAACGTCCTCGAAACCTCGAAGAAGCTCGCCCTGCGCACCGAGGCGAGCACGCGCTTCGAGAAGACGCTCCATCCGTTCGTCGCACACGAGGCCCAGCAGGTGACCGCCGTGCTGATGAAGGAGCTCGCCGGCGCGCGCATCGTCGGCGGGATGGCCGACGTGTACCCGGACCCGCCGCCGAAGCGGATCGTGGTCCTGCGCCTGGCCCGTGTCACGCGCCTGCTCGGCAAGGAGATCCCGGCGGAGGAGGTGCGCTCGATCCTCGCGAGCCTCGGCTTCGGCCTCGAGGAGAGCGCCGAGGGCTTCGACGTCACGGTGCCCGGCTTCCGCGACGCCGACGTTCAGCGCGAGGCCGACCTGATCGAGGAGATCGCCCGCATCCACGGGCTCGAGAAGCTGCCCACCACGCTCCCCGCCCGCCGCGAGGCGATCGGCCGGATGAGCCCGGAGCGGCGCCTGCGCCGCCGGGTGGAGGACGCACTGCGCGACCGCGGTCTCGACGAGATCGTCGGGTGGTCCTTCACCGCACCTGCCACGCTCGTAAAGCTGCGCCTCGGCGACGCGCCGGCGCTGGCGCTCGCCAATCCGCTCTCGGAGGACCACTCCGTGATGCGCCCGCTGCTGCTTCCGGGTCTGCTCGACGCCGCCCGGCACAACCTGGCCCACGGCGCCGACGGCGTGCAGCTGTACGAGTCGGCTCACGTGTACGCGCCGGAGGGCGACTTGATCGCGCCGGAAGGCAGCCCCGAGGGCGCCGTGCCCGCCGCCGAGGAGCACCATCTGGGCGCGCTCATCACCGTCGCGGTGCCCGCCACGTGGCGCACGCCGCCCAGGCCGGCCGACTTCTATGCCGCGAAGGGGCTCGTGGAGGCGGTGCTCGCCGCCGCGGGCATCCCATGGGTCGCCGAGCCCGCCCCGCTTCCCTACCTGCATCCGGCGCGCGCGGCGCGCGTGGTCTCGGGTGACGTCGAGCTCGGCTGGATCGGCGAGCTGCACCCGCTCGTCGCGCGCGAATGGGATCTCGAGGGCGGTGCCGCGTTCGAGCTCGACCTCGACGCCATCGCCCGCCTGCTCCCGCCGAGCGCCGAGTACGCCACCGTGCCCGCCTTCCCCGCCGTGGCCCAGGATCTGGCGGTGGTGGTTGCCGAGGACACTCCGAGTGCCATGGTCGAGCAGGCCGTGCGCGACGCCGCGGGCGAGCTGCTGCAGTCGGTGGTGCCATTCGATGTCTACCGCGGCGAGCAGATCGGCGCCGAGGAGAAGTCGATCGCCTACCGGCTGCGCTTCCGCTCCACCGACCGCACGCTCACCGACGAGGAGGTGGAGGCGCTGCGCGCGCAGATTGCCACCGCGCTCGAGGGCATCGGGGGGCGGATCCGATGACCTCGGTCGCAGTCGTGGGAGCATCCGGCTTCGCGGGCGCGCTCGCGGCCGCCATCGCCGACCGCCATCCCTCGCTCGAGCTCACAGCCGTCACCGCGCGCGCCGACGCCGGGAAGAAGCTCTCCGAGCTCTATCCGCGCCACCGCGTTGACCTCACCCTCGAGAAGCTCGACATCGACACCATCGCCGAGCGGGCGGAGGTGGCCATCGTCGGCTACCCGCACGCGGCAGCCGCGCGCGCCGTCGCGGACCTGCGCGCGCACGAAACCAAGGTCGTGGACCTCTCCGCCGACTTCCGGCTCGCGAAGGAGCCCTACGAACGCCACTACGGCGAGCACCCGGTGCCGGAGCTGCTCGACGATGCCGTCTACGGGCTGCCGGAGATCCACCGTGAGGAGATCCGCGGCGCCGGCCTCGTGGCCGCCCCCGGTTGCTACCCGACCGCCGCCCTGCTGGCGCTCAAGCCCGTGGAGGACATCGCCGCCGACTCCATCGTCGACGCCAAGTCCGGCGTGTCCGGCGCCGGCCGCGACCCGAGCCACCTGACCCACTTCGTGTCCGTGGACGAGAACGTGAGTGCCTACAAGGTCGAGGGCCACCGCCACCGCGCCGAGCTCGAGCAGGAGCTGCCGGGCCTCACCGTGACCTTCACGCCGCACCTGCTCCCGATCGACCAGGGCCTGCTCGCGTCGTGTTACGTCACGCCCAAGGAGCCCATCAGCGCCGAGGACGTGCGCGAGCGCTTCCGCGCGACCTACGCGGACGAGCCGTTCGTCGAGTTGAGCGAAAGCCCGCCCGGCGTGCGCGACGTGCGCGAGACCAACCTCGCGCGCATCCACGCCACCGTCGAGCCGGCCACCGGCCGCGTGCTCGTCTTCTGCGCGATCGACAACCTCTGGAAGGGCGCCGCCGGCCAGGCGATCCAGGACGTAAACCTGATGCTCGGCCTGCCGGAGACCGAGGGGCTCACGCCATGACCTTCTTCGACTCCCGCTGGGTGGAGCAGCCCGCGCACGTGAAGGAGCTCGAGCCGGTCGGCATCGCGCGCGGCTTCAAGTCGGGCGCGGTGCACGCGGGCCTGAAGAAGAAGGGCCTCGACGTGGGCGTGCTGCTGAACGAGAACCCCGACGGGGTCTCGGCAGCGCGCTTCACGAGCAACGCGCGCGTGGGTGCGCCGGTGATCGTCTCGCGCGAGGCGCGCCTCGACGCGCTCCAGGCGGTGGTCGCCAACGCCGGGGGATCGAACACCGCCGCCGGCGACGCCGGCGTGGCAACCGCGCTCGCCTCCCGCGAGAGCGCCGCGGAGGCGCTCGGAGTCGAGGCCGACCGGATCGGCCTCGCCAGCACCGGCGTGATCGGTCCCGTGCTGCCGAAGGACAAGCTCTGCTCCGGTGTCGAGGCCGCCGCGAAGCGGCTCGGCGGCGACGCGCGCGACTTCTCCGAGTGCATCCTCACCACCGACGACGGCCCCAAGCGTGCCTGTCTCGAGGTGGCGCTTCCAAGTGGCCGCGTGCTGCTCTCCGCCCAGTCGAAGGGCGCGGGAATGATCTCGCCCCGCTACGCGACGATGTTCTGCTTCGTGCAGACCGACGCCGACATGGAGGCCGAGACGCTCGAGCTGCTCACGGGTGTGTGCGTGAAGCGCTCCTTCGACCGCATCTCCGTGGACGGCCAGCTCTCCACCAGCGACACCGTCTACACGCAGGCAGGCGGCGCAAGCGGAGTGCGCGTGGAGCCGGAGTCAGAGGACGAGCTCGCACTCGGCCAGGCACTCGACGCGCTCATGCGCCAGCTCGCGATGAAGATCGTGCACGACGGCGAGGGCAGCCGCCGGGTGGGCCGGATCGTGGTGCGCGGGGAGCCCGAAGCCGTGGAGCCGGTGGCGCGCTCGGTCGCCAACTCGCCGCTCGTGAAGACCGCCCTCCACGGCGCCGACACCAACTTCGGCCGCGTGCTCCAGGCCGCGGGCCAGGCCATGCGCGGCCCGTTCGTGGTCGATCTCGAGGTGGACGGGCTGCTCGTGGCCTCCGCCGGCGCCGAGGTGCCGCTCGACGGCGAGGAGCGCGAGCGCCTCGAGAAGGCCGTGAACGCGAACGAGGTCGAGATGATCCTGACGCTGCCCGGTGAGGGAGGGGAGACCGAGGTGTTCTTCTCGGACCTCTCGCACGAATACGTGACCATCAACGCGGAGTACACGACATGAGAGACGTCGAAACACTTCTGGAAGCACTCCCCTACATCCGGGAGTTCCACGGCAGCACGGTGGTGATCAAGTACGGCGGCGCCGCGATGATCGACGAGGAGCTGCGTGAGGAGTTCGCCCGCGACGTGGTGCTCCTCAAGTACGTCGGCATGAACCCGGTGGTCGTGCACGGCGGCGGACCGGAGATCACCAAGTACATGGAGCGCCTCGGCATGAAGGTCGAGTTCGTGGGTGGCCTGCGCGTGTCCGACGAGGCGACGGTCGAGGTGGCGAAGATGGTGCTCGTCGGCAAGGAGAACAAGGACATCGTGCTGCGGCTGAACCGCCACGGGCAGTCCTCGGTGGGGCTCTGCGGCGACGACGGCAGCCTCTTCCAGGTGAGCACCCACCTCGGCGCGGGCGATCGCGACATCGGCTTCGTCGGGAAGATCGAGCGCGTCGACGCCGGCGTGCTCAACCACATAGCGGAGGACTACATCCCGGTGATCGCCTCGGTCGGCGCCGACGCGAGCGGCCAGAGCCACAACGTGAATGCCGACGAGGCCGCCGGCGCCGTGGCGCAGGCACTCCAGGCGGAGAAGGTGGTGTTTCTCACCGACGTCGAGGGTTGGCTCGACACCGACGGCGAGCTGATCTCGCAGGCGAGCGCCGTGGACGTGCGCGAGTCGATCGGCGACGTGCAGGGCGGGATGCTGCCGAAGCTCGAGGCCTGCCTGACGGCGATCGAGAACGGTGTGGGAGCCGCGCACATCGTCGACGGCCGCAAGCCGCATTCGCTGCTGCTCGAGCTGTTCACCAACAGCGGCATCGGCACGAAGATCCGGCTCTGGAAGTGATGGCGCTAGAAGATCTCCAGGCGCTCGAGCGCGACCACCTGGTCCCGACCTACGCGCGTCATCCGGTCGAGTTCGTACGCGGGGAGGGTACGCGGCTTTTCGACGAGCAGGGCAACGAGTACCTCGACTTCCTCGCGGGCATCTCGGTCGTGCAGCTCGGTCACTCCCACCCGGCGTGGGTCGAGGCCGTGACCGACCAGGTGGCGCGCCTGGCCCACGTGGGCAACCTCTACTACTCCGAGCCGGGCATCCGCCTGGCGCAGCGGCTGGCCGACCTGAGCCTCGGCGGCAAGGTCTTCTTCACGAACTCCGGCGCCGAGGCGAACGAGTGCGCGATCAAGCTCGCCCGCCGGCACCGTGCCCACGGCGACATCGTCGTGGTCGAGGGCGGCTTCCACGGGCGTACGATGGGTGCGCTCTCCGCCACGCCGCAGGAGGCCAAGCAGGCGCCTTTCGCGCCGCTCGTGCCCGGCTTCAAGGTCGTGGGCCGCGGGGATCCGCAGGCGCTCCGCGACGCCGTGGATGAGCGCACCGCCGCTGTGCTGCTCGAACCGATCCAGGGCGAGTCGGGGATTCACCCGCTCTCAGGCGAGATGCTGCGCGCCGCGCGCGAAGCGGCCGATGCCGCCGGCGCGCTGCTGATCTTCGACGAGGTGCAGTGCGGCATGGGCCGCACCGGCGCTATGTGGGCGTTCGAGCAGGAGGGTGTCCGTCCGGACGTGATGACCCTCGCCAAGGGCCTTGGCGGCGGCCTGCCGATCGGCGCCTGTGTCACTAGCCCGGACTACGGCGACGTGCTCCAGCCGGGCGACCACGGCTCGACCTTCGCCGGCGGCCCGATCGTGTGCGCCGGGGCGAACGCCGTGCTCGACGTGATCGGGGAGCCGGGCTTCCTCGCCTCCGTGCGGGCGAAGGGCGAGGTGCTGCGCTCGGGCCTCGAGCGTCTCGGTCTCGAGGGCGTGCGCGGGCAAGGCCTGATGGTCGCCTTCCGCCACGAGGACGCCCCCGCCGCGGCGCGCTCGCTGCTGTTGGACCAGCGGCTCGTGGTGAACGCCACCGGCCCGGACACAATCCGCCTGCTGCCGCCGCTCACGGTCTCCGCGGCTGAGATCGAGGACGCGCTGGAGCGCCTAGGATCCGCCGCTCCATGAGCGAGCGTCGCCACACCCTTGCGAAAACCGCCTCCTACGAGGCCGATCCTGACGAGGTCGGCCGGGTGCTGCTGCTCTATTCGGGCGGCCTCGACACCAGTGTGATGCTCAAATGGATCCAGGACGAGTACGACGCCGAGGTGGTGGCCCTCACCGTGAACCTCGGGCAGCCCGACGAGGACTACGAGGTGGTGAAGGGCAAGGCGGTCGCGCTCGGCGCGCTCGAGTGCCACGTGATCGACGCGCGTGAGGAGTTCGCGCGCGACTATGTGCTGCCGGCCATCAAGGCGAACGCGCTCTACGGCGGCGGGTACCCGCTGTTCACGGCCCTTGGACGTCCGCTGATCGCGAAGCTCGCGGTCGAGTACGCGAAGCAGTCGGGCTGCGACACGATCGCGCACGGTTGCACCGGCAAGGGCAACGACCAGGTGCGGATCGAGGCCACCGTCGCCACGCTCGCCCCGGAGATGAAGATCATCGCCCCCGTCCGCGGCTGGCAGATGGGGCGCGAGGAGGAGATCGAGTACGCGCGCAAGCACGGCATCCCGGTTAAGGGCGGCACGGAAGCACCGCCCTACTCGATCGACGACAACCTCTGGGGGCGCTCCTCCGAAGGCGGCCCGATCGAGGATCTCGACGAGCCGCCGCGCGATGACGTCTTCGAGCTCGTGACCCATCCCACCAAGGCGCCCGACATGCCCGAGGACGTGGCGGTCGAGTTCGAGCGCGGAGTGCCCGTGGCCCTCGACGGCGAGCGGCTCGAGCTCGTGGAACTCCTCACGCGCGCCGGCGACCTCGGCCGCCGCCACGGCGTCGGGATCGTGGACCACATCGAGGACCGGATCGTGGGCCTCAAGGTGCGCGACATCTACGAGGTGCCGGCCGCGGCGATCATCCTCCCGGCCCACAAGGAGCTCGAGAAGCTCACCGGCACGATCCACCAGAACAACTTCAAGCCCCAGCTCGACACCCAGTGGGGCTTCCTCGTCTACGCCGGGCTCTGGCACGAGCCGCTGCTCGAGAACCTGAACGCCTACATGGACTCGGTGAGCGAGCAGGTCACCGGCACGATCACGATGCGCCTCTACAAGGGCAGCGCCGTGCCCGTGAAGCGCAGCTCGCCGAACGCCCTCTATGACAAGGACCTCGCCGGCTTCGGCGAATCCGGTGGGCTGTTCTCCCAGCAGGCATCACCCGGCTTCATCGAGCTGTGGAGCCTGCAGTCGCGGATGGCATACCGCGTGCGCAACCGGGAAAGGAAGGACACATGAAGCCCTATGGAATCTTCGGCTGGGTCGTCTGGCAGATCGTGAGGCGGGTCGCCGGGCGCAAGATGGCGCAGAACCGCGTGAAGCTCGGCGCTCTTGGCGTCGTCGGCGCGGTGTTGGTGGCGGGCGTGATCGCCGCGCGCGCCGGCTCGGATGAATAGCCCGGATCCGGGCCAGCCGATCTCCTACATGATGCTGGTCCCGGGGATGCCGGTCTTCTCCTCGGACGGCATCCGCCTGGGCGAGGTCGACGAGGTCGGGGCCGAGCCCGAGATCGACATCTTCGACGGCATCGGCTTCAAGATCGCCGACGGGCGCCGCTACGCGGATGCCGCCCACGTGGGCAGCCTCTTCGAGCGCAGGGTCGAGCTGGCTATCGACGCCGAGGCCGCGATGGCGCTGCCCGACTCGCGCCGCGAGGACTAGCGCCAGGCAGAGACCCCGCAAGCTGCGGGAAAGGACCCCAAAGCGGTCCGATCCCGCACCTATATTCAGTCCCGCTGTGTCCGCCGCGCATCTGCACGTCCACTCCGAGTACTCGCTCCTGGACGGCGCCTGCAAGATCGACGCCCTCGCCGAGCGCGCGGCCGCGTTCGGGCAGCCCGCGCTCGGGCTCACGGACCACGGGGTAATGAACGGGGCGGTCGAGCTCTACAAGGCCTGCGAGAAGCATGGGATCAAGCCGCTGCTCGGCCTCGAGGCCTACTACGTGGACGACCGCCGCTGCGACGCCGTCCGCTACGAGCGCAACCACCTCACGCTGCTCGCCTCCTCCGATGCGGGCTTCCGGAACCTCGTGAAGCTCACCAGCGCCGGCTTCCACGAGGGCCTGCACCGGGGCAAGGCGAACGTCGACATGGAGCTGCTCGACCGCCACTCCGAGGGCGTCATCGCGCTCACGGGCTGCATGCAGTCGCGCTTCTGCCAGCGGCTCATCCACGACAACCCCGCCGAGGCGCGCGCCCACGCCGACGAGCTGATGGGCGTGTTCGGTGCCGAGAACGTCTATTTCGAGGTTCAGAAGAACGGCATCCCCGACCAGGACAAGGCCAACGAGGGCATTGTGCGCATCGCCCGCGAGGTGGGACGGCCGGTGGTCGGCACCGCCGACGTGCACTACCTGCGCCGGGAGGACTACGAGCACCACTCCGCACTGCTCTGCGTGCAGACGAAGTCGACCCTCGCCGAGCCGAAGATGTCCTTCGACACGAACGAGTTCTATTTGAAGGACTCGGGCGAGATGGCCTCCGCGTTCCAGGAATGGCCCGACGCGATGCCCACCACGCTCGAGATCGCCGAACGCTGCAACGTCGAGATCGAGCTCGGCAAGATGCTCATCCCGAGCTTCGAGACCCCCGACGGCTCGCCGGAGGCCGACTACCTGCGCCGGCTCGCGATCGAGGGCATGCGCGCCCGCTACGGCGACCCGGTGCCTGCCGAGGCGACGGAGCGCCTCGACATGGAGCTCGGCGTGATCGACCGGATGGGCTTCTCGGCCTACTTCCTGATCGTCTGGGATTTCGTCAAGTACGCGAAGGACAACGGCATCGCCGTCGGCCCGGGCCGCGGCTCGGCGGCGGGCTCGATCGTCTCCTACGCCCTCAACATCACCGACGTCGACCCGCTGTCGAACGGACTGCTGTTCGAGCGCTTCCTGAACCCCGAGCGCGTGTCCATGCCGGACATCGACATCGACTTCTCGGTGAAGGGGCGGGACAAGATGATCCGCTACGTGGCCGGCAAGTACGGCCAGGACCGGGTCGCGCAGATCGTCACCTTCGGCCGGATGTTCCCGCGCGCCGCCACGCGCGACGCGGCGCGGGTGCTGGGCTTCGACTACGGCACCGGCGACCGGCTCGCGAAGCTCATCCCGGAGCCGATCATGGGCCGCTCGAAGTCCTTCGAGGAGTGCCTGAAGGGCGAGCCGGAGTTCAAGGCCGTGTACGACACCGAGCCCGAGGCGCGCCAGATCATCGATGTCGCGATGGGCCTCGAGGGCATCGTCCGCAACAACTCGATCCACGCCGCCGCGGTCGTGATCGCCGACCGCCCGCTCACCGACATCGTTCCCCTCCAGCGGGTTGAGGACAAGGGCGCGGTATCGGAGACCGGCGAGCGCCAGTACCGCACCGTCACGCAGTACTCGATGGGCCCGATCGAGGAGATGGGCCTGCTGAAGATGGACTTCCTCGGCCTGCGCAATCTCGACGTGATCGAGGCCGCGCTCGACATCATCGAGCGCTCCGCGGGCGAGCGGCCGGACATGGCGGACCTGCCGCTCGACGACGCGAAGACCTACGCGATGATGGCCGCCGGGGACTCGGTCGGCGTGTTCCAGTTCGAGTCCGACGGCATGCGCGAGTCGCTGCGCAAGGTGAAGCCCACGGAGTTCGAGGACCTCGTCGCGCTGGTGGCGCTCTACCGCCCGGGAGCCATGCGCCACATCGACACCTACGCGCTGAACAAGCGCGATCCGGAGTCGATCGACTACCCGGACCCGCGCCTGCGCTCGATCACCGAGCCGACCTACGGGGTGATCCTCTACCAGGAGCAGTCGATGCAGATCGCGAAGGAGATCGCCGGCTTCTCGGGGGCGCGCGCGGACGACCTGCGCAAGGCGATCGGCAAGAAGCTGCGCGACAAGATGGCCTTGCTGAAGGACGAGTTCCTGAAGGGCGCGCAGGAGAGCGGCACGAGCCCGCAGGTGGTCCAGCACCTGTGGCAGACGAACGAGGCCGCCGCTGATTATTCCTTCAACCGATGCGCCCACAGTGCCACGAAGGTCATCCTGCCGGACGGGACGCGCCTGCGACTGTCGGAGGCCTACAACCAGAAGCCCGCCGAGATCATGGCGATGTGGCCCGATGGCGAGGTGCGTCCTCACCGTGTCGAGCGAATAGTCAGGACCGGTCGCAAGCCGCTGAAGGAGATCCGGTGCGCGAGCGGCCGGATGATTCGGGTTACCCCAGATCACCGCTTGCTGACGACGGGTGGCTACAGAGAGGTCCGCGACATGCAGGTCGGAACGGAGCTCATAACTCTCCCGATGATCTCTGGCAAGCAGCGGGAGGCCAGGCGGAAGACCATGACCGCACTCGCTCGCAGGCCAGGGCGAAAGGCGCAGGATCAGCGCGCTGCAGACCGGATGCGGGCCTATCAGGCGACCCGTTCCCCGGAGGAGAAGGTCGCCCATATGAAGCGGATGCACGAACTGCATCCGGCGATTCGCCGAAACCTCGCGGTGGTAAGGGAAGACGCGATCAAGCGGACGATCTGGCTCCACAAGAACGATCCTGAATGGCGCCGGCGCCAGATTGAGTCGAGCATCGCGGCGGTGCGCGCCGCATACGACACGGGACCGGGGTATGGCCACTGCTCGGTGGCAAGCAACGGAATGTGGTGTGCGAGCCAGCCAGAGCGCGACATGTGCGAATGGCTCATCGCGCGAGGGATCGCCTTCGAGATGCACAAGGTGCTGGGCAACGGCCGAATCTGCGACTACTACTTCGAGGGCACCTATTGGGAGATGGACGGCATGGACCGTTCACACGAATACTTCGCGGAGAAGTACGGCGACCTGCCCTTCGTGGTGGTCACTCCGGAGGACTTCAAGTACGTCGTGGAGGCACAACTTCAGAAGGCCCACGCCGAGAATGGCGACCCCATCGTCAGCATCGAGGACCACGACAGCTACATGACCTACGACGTCGAGATGGCGGCGAACGGCCCGCTCAATTTCATCGCGAACGGGATCGTTTCCCACAATTCCCACGCAGCTTGCTACGCGCTCATCTCCTATCGCACGGCATGGCTCAAGGCCAACTACCCGGCCGAGTACATGGCCGCGCTCATCTCCTCGGTCATGTCGACCAAGGACAAGGTCCCGTTCTTCGTCTCCAAGTGCGAGGAGATGGGCATCGAGGTGCTGCCCCCGGACGTGAACGAGTCCGGCCACGACTTCGTGGTTTCCGGCGGCAACATCCGCTTCGGGCTCGATGCCGTGAAGAACGTCGGCGCGGCCGCGGTCGAGGCCATCGTCACCGCGCGCGAGTCCGGCGGGCCGTTCGACTCGATCTGGGACTTCTGCGAGCGCGCCGACTGCCGCGCGGTGAACAAGAAGGCGATCGAGTCGCTCGTGAAGTGCGGTGCGCTCGACTCCACCGGCGCCACGCGCGCGGGCATGCTCGAGGTACTGCCCCAGGCGCAGGCGGCCGGCCAGAAGGCCCAGCAGGACGCGCAGATGGGCCAGGGCTCGATCTTCGACGGGCTCGACGAGCCCGGTCCCGCCGCATCGTCCTCGCCATTCGGCAAGCAGCGCCTGCCGGTGCCCTCGATCGAGGACCAGCGCGCCGACCTGAACGCGATGGAGAAGGAGACGCTCGGGCTCTTCCTCTCCTCGCACCCCCTCAAGGAGGTGCGCGGTGCCCTGCGCGCCAAGGTCGAATGCTCGCTCGCCGAGATCGGCGACAAGAAGGACGGCTCGTGGGTCACCGTCGGCGGAATGATCTCCGAGTGCAAGCGGATCAGGACGAAGAAGGGCGAGCCGATGATGTTCGCCACGCTCGACGACCTCGAGGGCCAGTGCGAGATCCTCATCTTCAACTCCGCCTACGCAGGCAACGCGGAGAAGGTCGACACCGACGCCGTTGTCATCATCCGCGGCCGCGTGGACCACAAGGAGCGCGGCGAGACCAAGATCGTGGTGCAGGAGGTCACGCCCTTCGAGCCCACCGAAGAGGAGATCTCCGCCGCGGCCGAGATCGTGTTCGAGCCCGCGAAGCGGCTCACGCTCTCCCTCGACCCGGGCGCCTCGGCCACGCTGCTCGACGACCTGATGGACGTGGTGAAGGGTTCACCCGGCGACCACGAGCTGATGCTCATGATCGGCCCGCGCACGGTGGTGCTCGGCGAGGGCTACCGCGTCTCGCCGCGGTGCAGGAACGAGCTTGACGAGCTCGGTGGCGTGACGCTGGCCTGAGCCGCGATGGGCATCACCTCGCGGCGTCCTCGACTCTCGCCTTGCCCCGGCAAGGCGAGAGTCTGCGTCCTTGCGAGGCGGGCCCCTGGCGGCTCAGCTAGCTGCGGGCGCCGGGCACCGGGGCGTCGCCGCGGTCTGGCTTCGCGATGACGCGGTAGGCGCCGAGCAGGATCATCACGCCGATGATCGCGCCGAGCAGGCCGCCGAGATCGAACATGTCGTCGTCGCCGATCCCGAGCAGCTTCGTGAAGACGAAGAAGCCGACGAGCGAGCCCGCGAGGCCCAGCAGGATGGTCACGAAGAATCCGCCTGGATCCTTGCCCGGCATGAGTGCTTTGCCTACGAATCCGGCCACGAGGCCGAGGATGATTGCTCCGATCATGGGGGGCACCTACCCCGTCCCGGCGGAGTTACACTTTTCCGGCCATGCAGACGAGGGAGTTGCAGACCAGCGAGTGCCGCCAGTGCTGCTCCTTCTGTGACCGCGTCGTGCATCCCTCGGGCTGCATCGCCAAGAACTGCAAGTTCCTCTACTCCTACGACGACGAGGACGGCCGCCGCTTCATGGGCTGCATGAACAAGGTCTTCTCGGTGGAGATCGACGTCGAGCTCTTCCGCGAGGCCGAGCGCACGCGCCACGGCTTCGGTGGCGTGAAGCTCACCGGCTCGCCGATCGAGCCCTGCCGAGTGTCGGTGGAGCGCGCCTACGACGGCTACGGCGACGCCTTCGACTGCACAAACCCGCAGTTCTTCGACCTCCGGGCCCTCTGTAGCTCATAGGGTCGGCACAGGTGGGACCGATAGTGCTCGTTCACGGCGCAGGGGGCGCCAGCTGGCGTGACTTCGCGCCGCTGATCCCTCATCTCGAGAAGTCGCGGGACGTCGAGGTGCTCCGCGTGCCGGGCCACTACGAGGCCGAGCCGCTACCGGAGGGCGCGGACCTGACCATCGAGGCTTTCACCGACCGGCTCCTCGAGCAGCTCGACACCCTGGGCCTCGACCAACCCGATCTAGTCGGGGACTCCACAGGGGGCTGGCTGGCCCTCGAGCTCGCCAGGCGCGGCCGCGGGCGGGCGGTGGTCGCCATCAGCCCCAGTGGCATGTGGACTCCGGACCACGCCCGCCGGGTGGAGCGGGACCTGAAACGCACCTTCGCGCTGGTGCGGCACACGCTGCCCCTCGCCACGACGCTTGTGCGCACCGCTGCGGGTCGCTACCTGGTCTTCAGCCCCATGCTCGGCACCCGTGGGGCGGCGCTGACTCCGGAGATGCCTCCCATGTCTTGAGCGCGCTGGCAAAGTCGCAGGTGGGCCTCGCACCCGTCCTCGCCAACAAGGACGAGAATGGCGTCTTAAAGACCGCCGCCCGCATGGGGGAGGTGCGCTGTCCGGTCCTCGTCATCTGGGGAGAGCAGGACCGCCTGCTTCCACGCGTCCAGGGAGAGCGTTGGCGGGATGCGATCGATGGCGCCGAACTCGAGGAACTCGCTGACACAGGGCACCACCCGCAGTACGACAAGCCGGAGGAGGTGGCCGGCATGATCCTGGAGTCTGCGCCCGGTGAGCTGAGCTCCTAGGTGCGGCTCGCCAGCCCCTCCTCGCGCAGCTCGCGCATGACCGCGACGTCCTCCTTCGTCACACCCTTGCCCTGCAGGCCGGGCCCCTCGAAGATCGCCGGAAGGCCCTCGAAGCGCGGCTCGGAGAGGAATGCCGCGCAGCCCTCGCGCCCGATCTCGCCCTGCCCGAGCGGGGCGTGGCGGTCCACGTTCGAGCCGAGCGCCGTCTTCGAGTCGTTCACGTGGATGCAGCGCACGCGGTCGGCGCCGATGGTCGACACGCAGTCGTCCATCACGGCCTCGAGCGACTCCGCGGTGCGCACGTCGAACCCGCTCGCCAGCAGATGGCAGGAGTCGAGGCAGAAGCCGATGCGATCGTCGCCGCCGGTGCGCTCGAGCAGCGCGTAGAGCTCGGCGAAGGAGCGGCCGATGGTGTTGCCCGCTCCGGCGGTGTCCTCGAGCAGCAGCGGGCAGCGCTCGGAGTCCGCGAGGGCGGCCAAGAGCTGCTTGCCGACCCGGTCCAGTGATTCCTCCATCGGCTCGCCCACCGTCGAGCCGGGGTGGACCACCACGCCGTCGGCGCCGATCCTGTCGCCGAGCCGCAGCGCGTGGGTGAGCGAGATGAGCGACTTCTTCCGGATCTCGGGGTCCTTCGAGGCTGAGTTGATGAGGTAGACCGCGTGGATCACCACGGAGGTGGGCGGGCCCGCCTCGCGCAGTTCAACGAAGCGCGCGATGTCCTCGTCCTTGTGGTTGGTGGGCCGCCAGGCGCGCGGGGACTGGTGGAAGATCTGGATCGCGTCGCAGTCGCGCTCGACCCCGCGCTCGTGGGCATTCGGCAGGCCGCCCGCAGGGGAAACGTGGGCGCCGACTAGCATCGCGCCCGCATGAAAGTCAGGTTTGCTCCTTCGCCCACGGGCGCCCTTCATATCGGAGGCGCGCGCACGGCGCTCTACAACTGGCTCCTCGCCCAGGGCGAGGACGCCTCGCTCGTGCTGCGTATCGAGGACACCGACCGCGAGCGCTCGACCCCCGAGAACGTGGAGCAGATCCTCGACGCCCTGCGCTGGCTGGAGCTCGACTGGGACGAGGGGCCGCTCTCCCAGGCCGAGCGCCGGCCCGAGCACGAGAAGGCGATCGCGGCCCTTCTGGAGTCCGGCGCCGCCTACGAGGACGACGGCGCGGTGCGCCTGCGCGTGCCCGACGAGGGCGAGACCGTGGTGACCGACGTGATCCGCGGCGACATCCGTTTCCCGCACGACTCGATCGACGATTTCGTGATCGCCCGCTCCGACGGCTCGCCGCTCTACAACCTCGCGGTCGCGATCGACGACCTCGACATGGGTGTCACCCACGTCGTCCGCGGCGAGGACCACCTCTCCAACACGCCGCGCCAGGTGATGATCCTGAAGGCACTGGGGGAGGACCCGCCCGTGTACGCGCACCTCCCGCTGCTGCACGGACCCGACGGCAAGAAGCTCTCCAAGCGCCACGGCGCGGCATCGGTGCAGGAGCTGCGCGAGCAGGGCTACCTGCCCGAGGCGGTGCGCAACTACATCGCGCTGCTCGGCACCGGCTTCGATCCCGAGCGGGAGTTCTTCACGAGCGACGAGCTGGCCGAGCGCTTCTCACTCGAGCGGGTGTCGAAGTCGGCGGCGATCTTCGACGCGGACAAGCTGCGCCACTTCAACGGCCGCTACCTGCGCGAGCTGGCACCCGACGACCTCACAGCGCGGCTCGAGGAGCTCACGGGGAGGGACGGGCTCGCGCCGGCCGTGGCACTCGCCCAGGAGAAGATGCAGACCCTCACCGACTTCTGGCCGCTCGCCGCGTTCCTCGTCGAGCGCCAGGACATGGATCCGAAGGCCTGGGACAAGGTGATGAAGGACGGCGCCGACCAGAACCTCCAGAAGGCCCGCGCCGCCCTCGCCGTGGTCGAGCCCTGGGGGCTCGAGCCGGTGGAGCGCGCGCTGCGCGACGTGGTGGAGGAGCTCGATGTGAAGCCGAAGCAGGTCTTCCAGCCGGTCCGGGTCGCGATCAGCGGCTCGACGATCTCACCCGGCATCTTCGAATCGGTGGCCGCGCTCGGCCGCGAGGAGACACTCGAGCGCATCGACCTCGCCCTGGAGCGCTTTTCTCAAACCTAGACGTTCGTCCAAACGGCGGAGCTGGACGTTCGTTACCCCCTCGTTTTTCACGCCCTTGCAGGGGACTTAAGAAAGTCTTCAACCTTTCGTCCAGTGCGCCGATAGGAGCAGCACTGACCTAGAAGCGGGAGACGAAAGGTTTTCAGTGGAAGCAGCAATGGCACAACGCAGTCTGGGAGGCGCTCCGGTTTCGAGGTGCCACAACGAGGGACACGGCCGTCGGCTCACTGCTGCGTTCGAGGCCCTCGAGGCATTCCCGGCGCTGGCGGAGTCGCGTAACCGGCTCCTCCGCGTGGTGCGCGAGGAGCGCACCTCCGTTGGTGAGGTGGTGGCGGCCGTCGAGTCCGACGTCGCGCTGGTGACTGCGGTCCTCCGTATCGCGAACAGGGCGCGATCGGGCAAGAAGGGCAAGATCTCGAGCGTTCCGGAGGCCGTCGAGATCCTCACGCCGGGTGGCGTCGAGGCTCTCGCCTCGCGCACCGCCGTGTTCGACTTCTTCGAGCGCACCCCAGTATGGGACGCCGCCCCCGAGCGGTTCCGCCTCCACGCGGTCGCCACCCAGCGTGCGGCCGACAGGCTTGCCCGCGAGATCGACTACGCCGACCGCGACGAGCTGCTCGTCACCGCGCTGCTCCACGACGTCGGCAAGCTCGTGCTCGTCCATGCCTACCCCGGCTACCCCGGCCAGATCCACGGTGAGGCACGCACCCCCGAGGCGCGCGTCCACCAGGAGCGGCGCGAGCTCGGAGTCGACCACGCGCTTGTCGGCGGCGTGCTCGCCCGTCGCTGGGGGCTGCCGAACCGGCTGGCCTCGGCCATCGAACGCCACCACTCCGACGACGTGCGCGACGAGGCCGCCCTGGTGCGTCTCGCCGACATGATCGCCCACTACGCACAGGGCCAGGCGGTGGATCCCAACTCGATGCTGAAGGTTGCCCGCAATCTCGGCCTCGGCCCGGATCAGCTGCGCACGGTGATGTACGAGCTCCCCTACGGGAACGCATCGGGCCAGAATCGCCAGGTGGAGAAGTGCCCGCTCTCGAACCGCGAGGTTGAGGTGCTCAGGCGGCTTGCGGAGGGCAAGGTCTACAAGCAGATTGCGCTCGAGCTCAGCCTCTCCACGAGCACGGTGCGCACGCACCTGCACAACACCTACTCCAAGCTCGGCGCCGTCGACCGCGCACAAGCGGTCCTCGTCGCAACCGAGCGGGGCTGGATCTAGGTCAACGCTCAGACCGTCTTCCGCTTGTGACGAGCCCGGTGGCGCCCTCGCGCACCGGGCTCGTTTACGTCTACGATCGATCCACATGGCGGTCGAAGCCAAGGTCACGTTCTGCCGCATCTGCGAGGCCACCTGCGGCCTCGTGGCGACGGTCGAGGACGGCGAGCTCGCGCGGCTGCGCCCGGATCCCGACCACCCGCTCTCCTCGGGCTATGCCTGCCCCAAGGGCATCGCGATGACCGAGGTGCAGAACGATCCCGACCGGGTGCTGCGCCCGCTCAAGCGCACCGGCGGCCCGGGCGAGTTCGAGCCCGTCTCCTGGGAGGAGGCGATGGCCGACATCGGCGGGCGCATGCGGGGAGTGATCGAGCGATCGGGTAAGGATTCGATCGCCTGGTACATCGGCAATCCCTCGGCGTTCTCCTACTCGCACGCGCTGTGGGTGAAGGGCTTCCTCGACGGCCTCGGCACGCCGCACTACTACGGCGCCGGGTCCCAGGACGTGAATAACCGCTTCGCCGCGAGCGCGATGCTCTACGGCAACCCGGTGATCGTCCCGATCCCGGACGTCGAGCGCACGGAGTTCCTGCTGATGATCGGCGCGAACCCGCTGGTCTCGCACGGCTCGCTGATCACGGCGCCGCGGATCAAGGATCACCTGAGCGCGATCGAGTCGCGCGGCGGGCGGGTGCTCGTGGTCGATCCCCGGCGCACCGAGACCGCCGGGCGCTTCGAGCACGTGCCGGTGAACCCCGACTCGGATGCGTGGCTGATGCTCTCGCTCATCCACACGGTGTTCGAGGAGGGGCTCGCCGACCGCGACTTCCTGCTGCGCCACGCCGACGGCGCCGCCGAGCTCGAGGCGCTCTCCGCCGGCTTCCCGCCCGAGGACACCGAGGGGCGTACGGGTATCGAGGCCGAGCGGGTGCGGGCGATTGCGCGCGACTTCTGTGCGGCCGACGGCGCGGCGGCCTACGGGCGCACCGGGTCCTGCCTCGGGCGCTTCGGAACGCTCGTCGCGTTCCTGATCGATGCGCTGAACGCCGTCACCGGCAACATCGACAGGCCCGGCGGCGCCGTGTTCGGCGCGCCCTCGGTGGCGCTCGACGAGGTGGGGGAGAAGATCGGCCTCACCACCTACGGCAAGCGCCGTTCTCGGGTGGGCGACTTCCCCGACGTGCTCGGCACGATGCCGGCGTCGCTCCTGCCCGAGGAGATCGCGACACCCGGGGAGGGCCAGGTGCGAGCGCTGTTCGTCTCGGCGGGCAACCCCGTGCTGTCCGTGCCCGACGGCGACGCGATGGAGCGCTCCTGCGAGGACCTCGACCTGATGGTCTCGCTCGACTTCTACGTGAACGAGACCAACCAGCACGCCGACTACGTGCTGCCCACGACCACCTTCCTCGAGCGTGACGACGTGCCGATCGCGCTGCTCTCATTTCACGCCAAGCCGTTCATCCAGTCGACGGAGGCCGTCGTGCCCCCGCGCGGCGAGGCGCGCGAGGAGTGGGAGATCGTCGAGGACCTCGCGCGCGAGGCCGGCATCGAGGCCGCGTCCGCGCCGGCGCTGCGGCTGCTCGGGAAGGTGGGCGTGCGGCTGTCGCCGAAGCGGCTGCTCGACGTGTTGATCCGCACGGGTGCTGACGGCGACCTCTTCGGCCTGAGGCGCGGGGGCCTCTCGCTCGCAAAGCTCGCGAAGCACCCGCACGGCATCGTGCTGAAAAACAACATCCCGACGGGCGTGCTCGGCAAGAAGGTGCGCCACTCAGGGGGGCGCCTTGCGCTGGCGCCGGAGGAGATCGTGACCGAGATCGCGCGCCTCGGCTCTGTCAACGGCGGCGACCCGCGCTTCCCGCTGCGGCTGATCGGCCTGCGCGAGCTGCGCTCGCACAACTCGTGGATGCACAACGCGCCACTGCTCATGCGCGGTGGGCGCGAGCAGCCGTTGCGCATCCATCCCGACGACGCCGCCGAGCTCGGCATCGAGGACGGCATTTCGGCTTCGGTCGCCTCCAAGCACGGCGAGCTCACGGTGCCGGTGCGCGTGACCGACGAGATGACGCCGGGCGCTGTCGCGCTGCCCCACGGCTGGGGTCACCGCGGCGGCTGGAAGACCGCGAACAAGGCCGGCGGCGTGAACGTGAACGTGCTCGCCGGGTCCGCGCCCGAGGATCTCGAGCGGTTGGCCGGAATGGCGCTGCTCAACGGGATTCCGGTGCGGGTTTCGCCTGTCGCGCCCGCGGCGGCTGAAGCCGAGCGGGAAGCCGCTTCCGCCAGCGCTTGATGGCGTAGGCCGCGGCCAGCGCGCCGGCCGAATCGATCAGCACGTCCACCGCCGATCCGTGCCGGCCCTCCACGAAGGTCTGGTGCCACTCGTCGGAGATCGCGTAGAGCACGGTGATGGCGATCGCGGGGCCGAGGCGCCCGCCAAGCGCGCGCCACCAGAGGAAGCAGAGCAGGCCGAAGATGCCCGCGTGCGCGATCTTGCGCAGTACCAGGTCGATCGTCCCGAGCCCGGTCGAGAGGTCCGGCTGTGCGGAGAGGTAGAAGATCAGGCCCATGAGGGCCAGGGGTGGGACGAACCGCATCGCGGTCTAGGCTTCCACAAGTGCTAGCCATCACCTCGAAGTCGCCCTACGCGGTGCGCGCGCTGGCCGAGCTGGCCCGCGCGGGCGGTGGCGGCCCGGTTCCCATCGGCGAGCTCGCCCGCCGGCGGGAGATCCCCGTGCAGTTCCTCGAGTCGCTGTTCGCGACCCTGCGCCGCGCGGGCATTCTCCAGTCCCAGCGCGGCGTGAAGGGCGGCTACTCCTTCGCCCGCAAGCCCGACGAGGTGACCGTGCTCGAGATCGTCGAGCTGCTCGAGGGCGACCTCGGCGGCGGCGAGGCGGCGGCGGCCGGCCCGCCGTGGGAGGACGCGGTGAGCGCCGTGCGCGGGGTACTCGGAGGCGTGACGATCGCCGACATCGCGGATCGTGAGGCCAAGGAGGCCGGCGCGTCGATGTACTACATCTGAGCGGCGTGCTCGCGCGCCTGACGGCGAAGGTCAACGCCCACCTGCGTGCCGAGGCGCGCCGCCGGCATCCGCGGGTGCCGGGGCGGTTCGTCGACCTCCGCGCGCCGCAGGTGTCGGCGCTGACGGTGGGGCTCGTGACCGCCGGGGTCCTGGCGCTGCCCGTGGCGGTCGTGCTGCTCCTGGTCTCGTAACCAGACCGACACCAGATGGCAACCGGCGGGCAACGAGCGAACCGGGCATCCGCCCTAACGTGGCCCGTCCCGCGAGCGAGGACGCACGCGAGCGCGGTACCGCCGGCAGCAACCGGCGCCGACTCCGGGGGGTGTCGGCGCCGGTCGCGCCGCCGAATCTCCCGAATCCCGGTCGCGTATCCGGGTTGGCGATAAGTTGGAGAGGTGAACACGGTCGGAACCAGCGCAGTCGCGGGTTCGCTCGCCGAGCTCGTCGGCCGGACCCCGCTCGTGCGCCTCTCACGCATCGCCCCGGAGGCCGGCGGCGAGCTGCTCGGCAAGGTCGAGGCGCTCAACCCCGCCGGATCGGTCAAGGACAGGATCGGCGTTGCGATGATCGAGGCCGCCGAGGAGGAGGGCCGGATCGAGCCGGGCCGCACCACGATCATCGAGGCGACGTCCGGTAACACCGGCATCGCGCTCGCCTTCGTGTGCGCCGCCAAGAACTACGACCTCGTGCTCACGATGCCCCAGGGGATGAGCCGCGAGCGCGAGGGGCTCCTGCGCCTCTACGGCGCCGAGGTGATCACCGTCGAGTCGCTCGGGGGGATGGACGAGGCGGTCCAGCAGTGCCGGCGCATCTGCCAGGAGCGTGGGAACTGCTTCATCTGCGATCAGTTCTCGAACCCCGCCAACCCCGAGATCCACCGCCGCACCACCGCGGAAGAGATCTGGGCGGACACCGGCGGCAAGGTGGACGCACTCGTGGCCGGCGTGGGCACAGGGGGCACCATCACCGGGACGGGCGAAGTCCTCAAGGAGCGCAACCCCGGCCTACGGGTGATCGCCGTCGAGCCGAAGTCCTCGGCCGTGCTTTCGGGCCGCCCGCCGGGACCCCACAAGATCCAGGGCATCGGCGCCGGCTTCGTCCCGGAAGTCTTGAACCGGGAGATCCTCGACGAGGTGATTCCCGTCGACGACGAGGATGCGATCGAGGCCGCGCGGCTGGTGTCGCGGCGCGAGGGCATCCTCGTCGGGCTCTCCTGCGGCGCCGCCGTGCACGCGGCGATCGAGGTCGCGTCGCGCCCGGAGATGGAGGGCAGGCGGATCGTCGTGATCCTGCCCGACTCGGGCGAGCGCTACGTCTCGACGCCCTTCTTCGCTCCTTGACGCTCTCCGACGCCGAGGTCGAGCGCTACTCGCGCCAGCTCGTGATGGGGGAGTGGAGCGGCGAGGCGCAGGAGGCGCTCAAGGCCGCCTCGGTGATCGTGATCGGCGCGGGGGCGCTCGGCTCGCCGGCGCTCACCTACCTGGTGGCCGCGGGGGTCGGGCGGGTCGGGGTGGTCGACCCCGACGACATCGAGCTCTCGAACCTCCACCGCCAGCCGCTGCACCTCACGCCGGACCTGGGGGGCTCGAAAGCGGTCAACGCCGCGGTGAAGCTCGCCTTCCTGAACCCCGAGGTGCAGATCGATTCCTACCCGGTGGCGCTCGAGGCCGCGAACGCGGCGGCGATCGTGGCGGGGGCCTCCGTGGTCGTGGACTGCTCGGATTCCTTCGCCACGCGCTACGACGTGAACGACGCGTGCTGCGCGGAGCGCGTGCCGCTGGTGGAGGGCGGCGTGGCGGCGTGGAGTGCGCTCGTGCTCTCCGTCAAGCCGGGCGAGAGCGCGTGCTACCGCTGCTCGTTCCCGGTACACCCGCCGGAGGAGAGCTGCGCCGAGACCGGTGTGGTGGGCGCGCTCGCGGGCGTGATCGGCTCGATCCAGGCGCTCGAGGCGATCAAGCTGATCAGCGGCGTGGGGGAGCCGCTGCTCGACACGATCCTCCAGCTCGACGGCCGCACCATGGAGCAGACGCTCGTGGCCACCGAGCGCCAGCCCGGGTGTGCCGCTTGCGGCGCCTTGTCACACTGAGTTCATGTTCGGGCTCGGCACCCTCACCAGGGTCCTGCGCGAGGTGCGCCAGGACCTGACCGCGGCGCAGGAACGCGACCCCGCCGCCCGCGCCGTCGGCCGCCTAGAGGTCCTGCTCACCTACTCGGGGGTCCACGCGCTGCTCGCCCACCGCGTGGCGCACGCGCTGCACGAGTCGGGACTGCCCGTGGTGCCGCACGCGGTTGCCGGCGGAAGCCGTGCCCTCACCGGCATCGAGATCCATCCGGCCGCCCGGATCGGCGAGGCGCTGTTCATCGACCACGGCGCCGGTGTGGTGATCGGCGAGACCGCCGAGGTGGGCGACAACGTGACGATCTACCAGGGCGTGACGCTCGGCGGCACCGGCTTCCAGCGCGGCAAGCGCCATCCGACGGTCGACTCCGAGGTGGTGATCGGTTCGGGCGCCAAGCTGCTCGGGCCGATCCACGTGGGGCGCTCGTCGAAGATCGGCGCGAACTCCGTCGTGATCCACGACGTCCCCGAGAACTCGACCGTGGTCGGGAACCCCGGTCACCCGGTGCGGGTCGACGGGCGCCGCCCCGAGGGACCGGATGCGGACTGGGCCCACCTGCCCGACCCGGTGGCGGATGCCATCAAGGGACTCTCGGCGCGTGTGAACGAGCTCGAGGGCCTGCTCGCCGAGCTCACCGGCCGACCGGCCGGCGGCGGCGAGGTGAAGCCGCTGCGCCCGCGCGGCCAGTCGGACCCCGCCGGCGGTTGACGCTGTCCTGACTTCGCGTTGACTGCCCTGAAGCCGCCGCCTCAATAGGCGGTCGTGCGGGTTCTGTGACGAGGAATCGCCTTGTACATCCGTCCACTTCCGCGGCTCCACAGGGCGTTGTCGAGGTCGCGCTCGCTCATGCCGAGCTCGGTGGCGATCAGGGAGCAGGCATGCACCGCGCACGCTCGGATCTCGCGCTCGGCCTGGCCCGCGGGCAATAGCTCCCCGGAGTCGATGTGCGCCGCGAGCTCGCCGGAGTAGACGAGCACCCCGTCCACCCGCAGCACGTGGGGCACCAGGTTGTCGGCGAAGATCGTGAGGGAGTCGAGGTCGGGAAACGAGGCCACTCCCGCCAGGTCGAGGTCGCTCGGCACGATCTGGGCGCGCTTCCAGAAGCCGGGATCCTCGAAGCCCGGCACGCGGCTCATCGACTCGGCCATTCCCACGGCGGTCGGCTCGATCACATCGAGGGCGGAGCGCCCGCCGAGCCAGCCGCCGAGCGCGCGCAGGTGGCGGGCGAAGAGACCCATCAGCTCGTGCCCCGGATCCTGGCCGAGCATCGCGGCCACAGACGCGGCATCCACCCGGCCCAGGTCGAGCGGCCCATCTGAGCGAAACCGCTCCGCGAGCCCCCAGGCGACCGTGAAATAGCCCGAGCACCCCGGACGCTTGCGCAGGGTCGGAAACCAGCCCGAGCCGAAGTTGATCGCGTCGAGGGTGAGCACGTACAGCGCGACGCCCTCGCGCGCGCCCTCGAGGTAGTGGCGCTCCGGATCCAGAGCGGGCGGCGGACCGGGGTCGATCCGCCCGACCGCGTCGAGGTCGATCCGAACGTGGCGGGCGCTGCCCGCAACCTCCGCACACCGCTCCCGGACGTCGTCTGTCAGTCCCATCCCGGGCCTATCCTCCATGGAGTGCCGCCGGTGACGTCTGAGAAGTCCCTACTGGAGGGTCTGAACGACCCTCAACGCGAGGCCGTCCTCCACGACGACGGTCCGTTGCTGATCCTCGCCGGTGCCGGCTCGGGCAAGACGCGCGTGCTCACCCACCGCATCGCGCACCTGGTGCAGGGCGGGTGGGGCCAGCCGGGCGAGATCCTCGCCATCACCTTCACCAACAAGGCCGCGAACGAGATGCGCGAGCGGGTGGAGCTGCTCGTCGGCGCACGCGCGCGGGCGATGTGGGTGATGACCTTCCACTCCGCCTGCGCGCGG
>JACCYP010000222.1 GCA_013696425.1 Thermoleophilaceae bacterium | reverse complement strand
TCGTGGGTGACCACCGAGTTGGTGCCGATCACCGCGTTGTCGCCGATCGTGACCCCGCGCAGGATGCAGGCGCCGTAGCCGATCCACCCGTTGTTGCCCACGTTCACGTCGCGCATGTAGATCCCCTGGAGCCGGATGGGGCGCTCGACCTCGACCATGCCGTGGTCGAAGTCGATCATCATCACGCGGTCGGCGATCACGCACTCCTGGCCGATCGAGACGTGCTGGTAGGCCGAGATCGTGCACTCCTGGCCGATCACGGTCTTCGCGCCGATCGAGACGGTGCCCTCGTGACAGCGGATCTTGCAGCCGTGCCCGATCCAGCAGAAGCGGCCGAGCCGAAGCTGCGCGTCGGCCGCGACCTGGAGCGTGACGCCCGGACCGACGAAGGCGAAGCCTTCGAGTGCAAGCCGTCCGCGCATGCGCAGCTTCTTCCACGCGAGCCGCGCGAGCAGGCGCGCGTACTTCGCGTTCAGCATGTCGTGGTCGCGCATCCAGCGCAGAAGGGTCATGGCGGCGCGTCACGCTAGCGTTCCCGCACCCGTGGCCGCCACCGGAAGAACCGCCGCCGAGCTCGAGGAGCGCCTGCTCGCCGGCGACAAGCGCGCGCTCGCGCGCGCGATCTCGCTCGTCGAGAACGACGATCCGGAGGGCTGGGCGCTCGTGCGTGAGGTGTACCCGCACACGGGCAACGCCGCGGTGGTCGGGTTCACCGGCCCGCCCGGCGTCGGCAAGTCGACGCTGATCGGCGCGCTCGTGAAGCACGCGCGCGAGGGCGACCGTGACGTGGCCGTGCTCTCGATCGACCCGAGCTCCCCGTTCACGAAGGGCGCCCTGCTCGGCGACCGCATCCGTCTCACCGAGCACTTCCTCGACCCGGGAGTGTTCATCCGCTCGATGGCGAGCCGCGGCTCGCTCGGCGGGCTCTCCGAGGCAACCCTGCAGGCGGCGCTGCTGATGGACGCAAGCGGCAAGGACGACGTGTTCCTCGAGACGGTGGGCGTAGGACAGGCCGAGGTGGACATCATCGACCACGCCGACACGGTGGTGCTCGCGCTCATGCCGGGCTCCGGGGACTCGATCCAGGCGCTCAAGGCGGGCGTGATGGAGATCCCCGACGTGATCGTGGTCAACAAGGCCGACCACCCGCTCACCGACACGATGATCCGCGAGATCCGCGGCGTGCTCTCACTCGCCCCCCAGCGCGGCTGGCGGGTGCCGGTGGTGAGGACCGAGGCGCTGCGCGGAGAGGGCGTGGCCGAGGTGGCCGAGAAGCTCGCCGAGCACCGCGAGCACATCACCGCCGAGGGCACGCTCGAGGAACGCCGCCGGCGCAACCTGCGCAATGAGGTGATGGCCCTTGCCATGTGGCGCATGCGCCGCCGCCTCGAGGAGGAGGTTGCCGGCGACGCAGAGGTGCAGGCGATGCTCGACGAGGTGGTCAAGCGCAGGCTCGACCCGGCGAGCGCGGCGGCGAGGTTGCTCGAGCGCGACACCCGCGACTAGGTCGCTAGGCGTCGCGCAGGCGGTAGGCGAGCGCCGCCACGGCGAGCGCTAGCACCGCAGAGAGCACGTATGGATACGCGCTCTCGCCATACACCGGGAACAGCTTCACGAGTGGTCCCCAGGGGGCGTCGGGGCGCCCGGCCACCAGCCCGCCGTCGCCGAAGCGCACGTCGAGCCACAGCCACACCGAACCCACCAAGGTGATCGCGATCAGCGCGAGCCCCGTGCGCGGGATGCGGCGCAGACCCCAGGTGACCAGCGGCACCAGTACCGGCAGCACCGCGATCAGCTCGCGTGCGGGAAACCAGCCGCCGAAGGCGGTCGGCACGAGGAAGGTCGCCACGAACAGCTGAGCTGCGAACACCGCAGCGCACAGCGCGGCGATCGCCTCCGCGGTGCCGTGCTCGGTGAGGATGGCGGTGAGCTTGTGCCGGTGCCCGCGCCAGAGCAGGAACACCCCGACGCCTGCGAGAGCGAACACCGGCGCCCACCGCAGCAGGCCGTACTCGCGGTCGACCATCAGCGCCACCGGCCGGTATACGCGCTCGAGGTACTCCATGACCGTGTCGGCACCGGTGGCCGGACCGCCCTGCGACGCGGCCGCCCACGGAGTCGCGCCGCCGTACAGCGCTTCGTTCAGGCCGACGTAGAAGGCCACCGAGAAGAGCGCGATCTCCACCGACACGAGCGCGAGCAGCGGCCGCCGCCCGCGGCGGAGCCAGACCACGGCAAAACCTCCGAGCACGAGCGCGGCGGGGATGAACTTCGGCCCGAGCCAGGGCAGCAGGCCGAGCAGCGCGAAGCACAGCACGCCGTAGCGCCGGCGCGGCATATCGCGGACCTTGAGCGCCGCGAGCGCAGCTCCCGTGAGGAGTGCCGCCGCCATCGGGTCCGGCACCACCGCGGTGCCGTAGGCGAGCATCGGCGGTGAGAGCCCGCAGGCGAGCGCGGCGCCGAGCGCCCACGGATCGGGCGCGAACCGGCGCGCCAGCGCGTAGGCGAGCGCACCAGCGAGCGCGGCGATGGCCGCCAGCAGCAGCTCCACCGCGGTCTCGCCTCCGAGGGCGTAGGCGGGCGCCATGAGTGCGGCGAAGCCGATGCCGTAGGGCTCGAACACGCGCCCGTCGGGCTGCACGATGCCGGTGCGCGGGATCCCGCGCTCTGCGAGCTCGTCCGCAACGTTGCCGTCGCCGTCCTCGGCGAACGATTCGATCGCGGCGAGGTAGTGGCGCTCGGCGTTGCCGTAGTCGGAGCCGGAGCGCGCGTCGAGGCCGAGCGTCGATGCGTAGGCCGCAAAGAGCAGCAGCCAGACCGCGAGCGCGCGGCCCTTCACGGGAACGCTACGCGGCGCCCAGAGCGCGCGCGATCACCATCTGCTGCACCTCGTCGGTGCCCTCGCCGATCGTGAGAATCTTCGCGTCGCGGTAGAACCGGCACACCGGGTACTCCTCGATGTAGCCGTAGCCGCCGTGAATCTGCACCGCCTCTTCCGCGCAGCGCACCGCCAGGCGGCCGGTCTTCAGCTTCGCCTGCGCGGCGGTCAGGCCGAAGGGCTTGCCCTGGTCCTTCAGCACCGCGGTCTTGTAGGTGAGCAGGCGCGCGGCCTCGATCTCGGTGGCCATGTCGGCGAGCTTGATCTGGATCGCCTGGAAGGACGCGATCGGCTTGCCGAAGGCGTTTCGCTCCTTGGCGTAGGCGAGCGCCTGGTCAAGGGCGCCCTGCGCGAGCCCGACGCCCATGGCCGAGACGCTGATGCGCCCGCCGTCGAGGGTCTGCAGGAACTGCTTGAAGCCCTGGCCGCGGGGGCCGAGCAGGTTCTCCTCCGGCACGCGCGCGGAGTCAAAGGCGAGCGGCCGGGTGTCCGAGGCGTTCCAGCCCATCTTGCGGTAGGGCGCCTCGACGGTGTAGCCGGGGGTGTCCTGCGGGACGATGATGTTCGAGATCTCCTTCTCGCCCGTGCGCGCGGTGATCGTCACCCCGCCGGATATGTCGGTGCCCGCGTTGGTGATGAACTGCTTCGCGCCGTCGATCACCCACTCGCCGTCCTCGAGCTTCGCGGTGGTGCGGGCGTTGCCGGCGTCCGAGCCGGCCTCGGGCTCGGTGAGTCCGAAGGACCAGAGCTTCTCCCCCGAGCAGAGCGCCGGCAGGTACTCGGCCTTTTGCTCGTCGGTCCCGAACGCGTAGATCGGCCAGGTGCCGAGGCTCGTGTGGGCCGCGACCGTGATGCCGACACTCGAGTCCACGCGTGCGAGCTCCTCGATCGCGAGGGCGTAGGAGAGGGTGTCGGCTCCGCCTCCGCCGTACTCCTGCGCGTAGGGGATCCCCATCAGGCCGAGCTTCCCGAGCTTCTCGATGATCTCGTAGGGGAAGCGCTTCTCGCGATCGAGCTCCTCGGCGACCGGCGCGACCTCGTTCTGGGCGAAGTCGCGCACCAGGCGCTGGATGTCCTTCTGCTCGTCGGTTAGGTCGAAGACCACGCGGCGGCGCACTCTATCCGTCCCGTTGCGCACGAGTCGGCGGATCGTCACGCTCGCAGCACACGCGTAACGCGCCCGGACCTAGCTTGCGCCCATGGCTTCCGAGCGTGGGCAGGCGACGGTCGAATGGACGGGCACCACGCTGCTCGTCGCGCTCGCGTTCGTCGCGCTGATCGCCTCGGTGCCCGCGATGGGCGGAAGCTCGCTCGGCCGAGTGCTGGAGGAGAGGATCGTGTGCGCGGTGGAGGGTTCGGCCTGTGGCGTGCGGGTGGCGAGTGCACGCCCGGGGACCGTCGCAGCGGCCTCGGTGCGGGCGGTGAGCGCCGGCCTCTTCGACGATCCGTGGCTGCCGGCGCTGAACTGGAAACGCTCGGTCACGCGCGACAAAGCACGGGTCGTGGCCTACCGCCTCCGTGACGGGCAGCGCGTCGTGGCGGCGTTGGAGCTGGTCGTGGGAGGCAGGCTGCCGAAGAAGCTCGTCGCCGCGATCGTTGCCGCCTCCGGCATCACCTTCGAGAACTGGGCGAGAGAGATCGACGGCGCGATCTTCAAGTCACGGCCCGGGCAGCAGGTCTGTGTCCACGTCGGCGGCCGGCTGCGAAATCCGCCGTCCCCGCTCGCGCCCACCTACCCCGACGTCACGAGCTGGGTGCGAAAGGGGGCCCGATGCTGAGGGCTCTCGCTGCGGGCCTTGTGGTGGGCGCCGGTGCACTCGTGCTGGGGCGCCCGCTGCCGTTCCCCCTCGACATTGCTCCGGCGCTCGTGCTCGCGGGGATCGCCATGAAGCTCACGGACCGCACCGCGCCGCTCGCGACCGGTGTGGTGATCGGCGCGGTAGGTCTCATTGTCGCCGAGAGCCTGCGCTGAGTCCGGCCAGGCCGCCCTTGACTGGGTGCTCGGCGTCGCCGTGCTCGCCGCCGCCGCCGGCGCTCTGGTAGCCGTCGGCCCGCGCGTCGACGGACGCTCGTTCGGCGGCTTCCTGGCGGCCAAGATCGCCTGCGCGGCCACCGGGGGCTCGTGCCCGTCGGCGGGCAACGCCGACCGGCTCGCCGCGGCATACGGCGAGAGCGACGCGGCGCTCGTGCGCCGGCACCTGCCGGGCCTCGTCTACGAACGCGGCACCTACGCGCTGCCGGTCGATCCCGCTCGTTGCCGCGCGCACGCGTGCTCGGATGCCCCCGACGACCGCGACCTCGACGTGCACACCTCCAAGGACGGCACGCCGGCGACGGTGTTCACGCGCGTCACGCGCCACCGCGGCTCGACCCACATCCAGTACTGGCTCTACTACCCGGACTCGAACTCCGTCTTCCCGGGCTCGCGCCGCGCCTGGGCGCTGCTGCCGGGCGACCCGCGCTATCCGGGATTTCACCAGGACGACTGGGAGGGCTACTTCGTCCGCATCGACGCCCGCGGCAACGTGGCCGTTCGCGCCTCCTCGCACCGCGGCTATCGCTACTGCAAGCAGCGCCGCTGCGAGGGCATGTGGGGCGGGGAGACGGGGTGGACGCGAGTGTCGAAGGGCAGTCACGCCGGCCACATCCCGCTGCCGCGGCGCCGCGAGCGGACCTCGACACCCGCCGGGCTGCGGCTGGTCCCGCTCGAGACCTACGACCGCTCCGGCTACGTACCGCTCGACCCCGGCATCCGCCCGCCCTGGCGCAAGCGCGTCTGGCTCAACCCGGAGGCACGCGACACTGGTTGATGTCGATATAGGATCGCCGCGGTTGGCCGGCGAACGGAGGAGGGCTTGATGGAGGCAGCGACAGCAGGGGTGCTCGACGACTCGCAGCGCGCGACGCTCACGGCTCTGTGCGACACCTACGTTCCCTCGGTCGACGCGGACACCCACGATCCGGCCGAGCGGGAGTTCTTCGCGCGTGCAGCGAGCGACATGCAGATCCCCACGCACATCGAGGCCATGATGGCCGAGGCCATGACGCCGGAGGAGATCGCCGGCATGGCCGGGCTCCTCGATGCCCTCGCCGAGAACGGATTCGCGGATGCGCCGGTCGAGGCACGGGTCGAGATCGTGATGGGCACCGCCGCCGCGGATCCACTCGCGCGCCTGGGGCTTCACCAGGTGAAGGGCCTGACGATGCTCCTCTTCTACGCGCTGCCCGATGAGCAGGGCCGCAATCCCAACTGGGAGGCCATCGGCTACCCGGGATCGCCCGCCCCGCCGCCCTCCGCAGAAGAGGCGCCGAAGACGCTCGAGCTCGCGGAGGCCACCGGTGAGCAGGCGGCCCTGTCGGCGGATGCGGTGATCGTCGGTTCTGGTTCGGGCGGAGGCGTGATCGCCGCGACCCTCGCCGAGGCCGGCAAGTCGGTGCTCGTGCTCGAGATGGGCGGCTATCGCACGGAGGCGGACTTCAAGAACCTCGAGCTGCCCGCGTACCAGGAGCTCTACTACGGCGGTGGGCTGGCCGCGTCCGAGGACGGGTCGATCGCGATTCTCGCCGGCCAGACGGTGGGCGGCGGCACGATCGTGAACTACATGAACTGCATCCGCACGCCGGAGTGGATCCGGCGCGAGTGGGCGCAGGAGCACGGCGTCGAGGGCATGGACGAACCGGGCTATGAGTCCGAGCACATCGACCGTGTATGGGAGCGCCTGAACGCAAACGCGGAGAGCACGACCCAGAACGGCACCCACACCAAGCTGATGCAGGGGCTCGACGACCTCGGCATCCAGCACCGGCCGATCACCCGCAACACCTCGCAGGGCGAGAAGCCCGAGCTCTCGGGGTTCTCGCTGATGGGGAACCAGGACGGCTCGAAGCGCTCCGTCATGAAGACGTGGCTGCAGGACGCCTCGGACGCGGGGGCCAAGATGCTCCCCGCCTGCCACGCCGACCGCATCACCACGGCGGACGGGCGCGCCACCGGAGTCGAGGCGAGCGTCACACACGAGGACGGGTCGATCACGAACGTCACCGTCGAGGCGCCGATAGTGGTGGTCGCGTGCGGCTCGGTGGAGTCACCGGCGCTGCTGCTGCGCTCAGGGCTGGGCGGCCCCGCCGTCGGCAAGCACCTGCGCCTGCACCCCGCCTACCTGGTGAACGGCGTCTACGACGAGAAGATCGAGGGCTGGCAGGGCCAGATCCAGTCGCTCGTCTCCGACCACTTCCGCAATCTGGAGGGAGAGCACGGCTTCCTCGTCGAGGCGACCGGGGTGCACCCCGGCCTCTTCTCGAGCGCGATGGGCTGGCCCGAGGGCGAGTCGCACAAGGCCGAGATGATGAAGCTGCCCTGGACCGCGCCGTTCATCACCGTCGCGCGCGACCACGGCTCCGGCGAGGTCGTGCTCGACGACCTCGGCCGCCCGGTCGTGCGCTGGGGGCTCCAGGACGAGATCGACCTGAAGCTCGCCAAGCGCGCGAACGTCGAGCTCGCCCGCATCCACAAGGCGGCGGGCGCGCGCGAGATCCACACGATGCACGACCCGCGCAGGATCTGGCGCGAGGGCGAGGACTTCGAGGCCTTCATCGCCGGCCTCGAGCACGAGGCCGGCTACGGGCCGCAGGAGGTGGCCTGCTTCACCGCCCATCAGATGGGCTCGTGCCGGATGGGCACCGACCCGGGCGACTCCGTGGCCGACGGCCGCGGCGAGCTGCACGACACGAAGGGCGTCTGGATCGGCGACGCGAGCGCCTTCCCGACGGCGCCCGGCGTGAACCCGATGATCTCGATCCAGGCACTCGCGTCCCGCACCGCGGGCAAGATCGTGGAAGCGGGCTAGGGCCCGCTCCGCTCATCCACGACCCCGCGTGCCCGGGATGACGTGCCATCTAGAGGCCGCCGAAGGTCGTCGGCATGCGCGGCAGCGCGTCCGGGTCGAAGTCCGCAGGGTCGAGGGAGATGCCGCCGAGCGAATCGGCGATCCACTCTCGCGCGCGCTCGGCGGGCATGCCCGCGAGCGTGATCGCGCCGTGGCGCTTTGCGAGCCGCGCGCCGTCCGCGCCCAACACCAGCGGCACGTGCGCGTATCCAGGGGATGGGAGCCCGAGCAGGCGGGAGAGCAGTACCTGGCGCGCGGTCGAGTCGAGCAGGTCCTCACCGCGCACGACCTCGCCGATGCCCTGGTCGAGATCGTCTACCACCACCGCGAGGTTGTAGGCGGGCGTGCCGTCGCCGCGCTGGAGCACGAAGTCGTCGACCCACCCGCTGACGGTTCCGTGAAGGCGGTCCTCGAACTCCACCTGCTCGCCGCCCGCGTCGAGCCGCAGCGCCGGTGGCCGCCCGCGCATCTGGCACTCGAAGCGCTCGCTCGCGCTGAGCCGCCGGCAGGTGCCGGGATAGGCGCCCTCGGGTAGCGGGCCGTGCGCGGCCGAGGCGGCCTCGCGGATCTCCGTGCGCGTGCACCAGCACCGGTAGACGCACCCGTCGGCCTTGAGCCGCTCGATCGCCTCGATGTGGCGTGCGCGCCGTTCGGATTGGCGCACGACCGGACCGTCCCAGTCGACGCCGATCGCGTTCAGGTCGCCGAGCTGGCGCTGCTCCCACTCCCGGCGCGAGCGCTGCGGGTCGAGGTCGTCGATGCGCATCAGGAAGCGCGCGCCTGCCGACCGCGCGAACAGCCATGCGATCATCGCGGTCCTCAGGTTGCCGAGGTGGAGCGCCCCGGTGGGGGAGGGGGCGTAGCGGCCGTCGCTGGACACGCGGTCATCATCCCGCCCAGGCCAAGCCGCGCCGATCTAGGTGGCAGCTCCCGCGTCGGAGTCCTCGCGGTCCTCGCCATCGACGGTCTCGCCGGTGGTGTTCGGCGTGTTCGGGTCGGTGGGCCCGCCGGGGATCGGCTCGCCCTTGTAGTCGTCGGGGTTGTCGACCTCCTCGCCGTCGACGCTCACCTTGCCGTCCGAGTGGTGGCGCACGCCGGCCTCGCCGAGCTTCTGCTCGGGCCCGTCCGCGTAGCTGTGCTCGCCCTCGCGACCGCCGAAGGTCTGGTACTTGGCCTCGCCGCTGGGCCAGTCCTCGATCTTCTCGGGCGGGTTCTCCTCGAGGTCCTTCATCTCCTGCTTGACCTCGTCGCTGGCCTCGCTCGCTTCGCTCTGCTCGTTCCGCTTCTGTTCGTCTTCGCTCACGTCTCTCCCTATTCGGTTAATGGATGACTACCCGCCGAGGGCATGCAGCTAACGGGCGGCGCGGCGGGCAAGCGCGGTGAGCATGCGCACGCCGTAGCCCGACGCGCCCCCGCCGACGTAGGGGCGGGTGCCGCCCCAGGCGGTGCCGGCAATGTCCACGTGGACCCACGGCCGCTCGTCCACGAACTGGCGGAGGAACTCCGCCGCGTAGATCGACATGGCCTTGCGCGTGTCGCTCGCGTTGGTGAGGTCGGCGTACTGGCCCTTGGTGAGCTCGAAGTACTCGGGGTGCAGCGGCAGGCGCCAGCCGATCTCGCCGCTCTGCTCGCCGGCCGCCTCGACCTCCTCGCACCAGTCGTCGTCGTTGGAGAACAGACCGGAGTAGGTCGAGCCGAGGGCGACGATGATCGCGCCGGTGAGCGTGGCGAGGTCGATCAGGCGCTCGGCGCCCTCCTGCACCGCGTAGGCGAGGGCGTCGGCGAGGATCAGGCGGCCCTCGGCGTCGGTGTTGTTCACCTCGATCGTCTTGCCGTTCATCGCGGTCACGATGTCGCCGGGCTTCACGGCACGGCCGCTCGGCATGTTGTCGGTGGCGGGCACCACGGCGGTGATCCGCACCGGCAGCCCGAGCTGGGCGATCGCGTCCATCGACTCGATCACGGCGGCACCGCCGGACATGTCGAACTTCATCTCCTGCATCTTGCCGCTGGGCTTGATCGAGATTCCGCCGGTATCGAAGGTCACGGCCTTGCCGACGTAGCCGAGGTGCGGCCCCTTCGCCCCCTCGGGCGAGTAGCGCATGACGATCAGCTTCGGGTCGGTGTGGGTGCCCTGCGCGACAGCCGCGAAGGCGCCCATTCCCATCTCGACGATCTGGTCGCGATCGAACACCTGGAGGTCGAGAGCGGCGTGCTCGTCGGCTATCTCCTGCGCGCGGGCCGCGAGGAATGCCGGGTTCGCCACGTTGGCGGGAAGGTTCTGCAGGTTGCGCGCGGCGTTCGCGGCCTCGGCGGTGATCCGCGCCGTGCGCGCCTCGATCTCGAACTCGTGCTCGGCCGAGGCGAGCTCGAGCGACTCGACCCCCGCGGGCTCGTCGTCCTCGCCCTTGGACTTGAACCGGTCGAACTTGTAGAGCTTGAGCAGCGTGCCCTCCACGATCCCCTCGGCCACGCCCTCGCCCTCGGGCACCGCCCAGGAGATGCCCGTCGCGCCGAGCTCGGAGGCCCTGCCGGCGGTGAGCGCGGCGGCCACTCGCGCCCGCTCCGCGTCCCACTCCTCGCGCTTGCCGAGGCCGATCAGGATCACGCTGCGGCCGTCCTCGGTGCCGACGGCGAGCTTCTGCCAGGCGCCCTTCGCCTCGCCGGCGACGGCCACGCTCTCGGGGGAGGATTCCCCGTCGAAGAGGCCGACCACGCGAGTATCTACGGCGGTGTCTGAGGGATCGCCCTTGCGGGCGGTTACGGAGATCTGAGGCATGGCGGGCAGCCTACCGGCCCCCACTCGGCGGCCGGTGGCCCGAGACGGTGCGTCGGTAATCTCCGCTCCATGCCCTCTACAGCCATCATCGGCGCGGCTCGCACCCCCTTCGGGAAGCTCGGCGGCGCCCTCTCCCCACTTGACGCAACCGACCTCGGCGGCGCTGCCATCGAAGCCGCCCTCGAGCGCTCCGGCGTGGATCCCGAGCAGGTCGAGCACGTCGTGTTCGGGCAGGTGCTCCAGGCAGGCCAGGGTCAGATCCCCTCGCGCCAGGCCCAGATCAAGGGCGGCATCCCGAAGGAGGTCTCGAGCGAGACCGTGAACAAGGTCTGCGCCTCGGGCCTTCGCGGCGCCGCGATTCTCGACCAGGCGATCCGCGCCGGGGACATCGAGGTGGGCGTGGGCGGCGGCATGGAGTCGATGTCAAACGCTCCCTACCTCCTGAAGGACGCCCGCTTCGGCTACCGCATGGGTGATGCCAAGGCGCTCGACTCGATGATCAACGACGGGCTCACGAACCCCTTCAGCGGCAAGCACATGGCCCACGAGGCCTCCGAGGTCGCGGCCGAGCTCGAGATGTCGCGCGCGGACATGGACAAGTTCTCCGTGCTCTCGCACGAGCGCGCGCTCGCGGGCATCGACGAGGGCCGCCTCTCCGAGGAGATCGTGCCCGTGACCGTGAAGGGCAGGAAGGGCGACACCGTGGTCGAGGTCGACGAGGCCCCGCGCCGCGGTACGAACCTCGAGGCGCTCGCCAAGCTGCCGCCGATCTTCATGGAGGACGGCACCCACACGGCCGGCAACGCGCCCGGCGTGAACGACGGCGCCGGCGCGCTCGTGCTCGCGAACGAGGAGTGGGCCGAGAAGAACGGCAAGGAGGTGCTCGCGCGATTCATCACCTCCGCGCAGGTGGCCGACGACTACCCCTACCTCGCCCGCACGCCCGCCAACGCCACGAAGAAGGCACTCGAGCAGGCCGGCCTCACCATCGACGACATCGACCTCTTCGAGATCAACGAGGCGTTCGCATCGGTCGCGCTCAACTCCATGCGGATGCTGGGTGTCGACGAGGAGAAGGTGAACGTGAACGGCGGCGCGATCGCCCTCGGCCACCCGATCGGCGCCAGCGGCGCGCGCATCCTCACGACTCTCATTCACGAGCTCCGCCGCCGCGGCGGCGGGCGCGGCGTGGCTGCGATCTGCTCGGGCGGCGGCCAGGGCGATGCCGTGATCCTCGAAGTCAACGGAGGGTAGGGCGGCGCCGTGGTCCGCGGCGCCGCCTTCTTCGATCTCGACAAGACCCTGATGGAGGGGTCGAGCGGCATGCATTTCGCGCGCGCCCTCTACCGCGCCGGCATGCTCTCCCGCCGCCAGCTCGCGAAGGACGCCTACTCGAACGTCAGGTTCCGCCTCGAGGGCTCCACGGATGCCGCCACCGACGCGGTGCGCAAGCGGGTGGCGGAGGATCTCGCCGGAGTGCCCGTGAAGCGCCTGCTGCGGCTGCGCCCGGAGGTGCTCACCGGCATCCTGCCGCGCGTCTACCCGGACATGCTCGAGGTGGCCTACGCCCATCAGGACGCCGACCGGCCCGCCTACATCGTGACCGCCGCCTCGCAGGATCTCGCCGAGTTGCTCGCGGTGGTGCTCACCTTCGACGGCGGCATCGGCGCGCGCTATGAGGTGAAGGACGGCGTCTACACGGGCCGCCCCGGGGGCCCGTTCACCTACCGCGAGGGCAAGGTCGTCGCGATGCTCGAGGTCGCCGAGCGCGAGGGCATCGACCTGGCCGAGTCCTACGCGTACTCGGACTCGGAGTCAGACCTGCCGATGCTGCGTGCCGTGGGCCACCCGGTGGCGGTGAATCCCGACTCGAAACTGTTGGCCGTGGCGCGGCAGGAGGGCTGGGAGGTGATGCGCTTCGACAAGCTCGGCCGGCGCCTGAAGATCGCAGGCTACGGCGCCGCGATCGGCGTCACCGGCTTCGCCGCGAGCCAGGCGTGGGAGCGCTTCGGGCCCGGTAGCCGCCGGCGCTAGCTGGGAGTCGAGCGCTCGATCAGGCACCCAGGGGTGCACAAACGAGCGCTCGACGGGCTAGCCCGAGCAGGGGGCGTTCGCGTCCCGCACGAGCAGGCCGCTCTGGAACTGGGCGCGGACCTGGATGGTCCAGGCGCCTGTGCACGTATCCGGCGTACGCAGCAGCGCGTAGCCGAACGAGCGCCTGGTCCGCTTCTTCACGAGCTTGCGCCGCCCGCGCGAGTCGCGCCCCTTGCTTCGCACGCGCTTCAGGATCGTCCGGCGCTCCGTGCGGGCCGCGCCGACCTGCATCGTCAGCCGCTTGAGCGTTGCCGTGGCGCCCGGCGGGAGTGCTTGCTGGAAGCCGGCGAGCGAGTCGATCCGCAGCTCGTAGTCGAACTGGTTGCCGTTGGTCTGGACCACCTGGGCGCGGATGTTGCGCTGGGTCTTCGAGTTCGGCTCGTTGATCTCGAGGAACACGGCCCTCGCGGCGCTCCCGCGACCGGGACCGAGGTAGGCCTCGATGCCCGCGACCACGTCGAGCGTGCCGAGCGCGCTGCTGACCGTGATTACGGCCTGGCCCGCGCCGATCTTCGACGTCGCCGGGCAGGTGAAGGCGTCGGCGGCGGCGTCGGCGCAGCGCGCCTTCACCGCACGGCCGTCGACCTCGAAGCCGCGCTGGAGAGCCAGGGTGAGCTGCTGCGGAAGCTCGTTCGGGGAATGCCGAGCGCATCGCCGGCGGCGTCGACCCTGAGGGTCGTGGGCGCGATGATGCGGGCGGGGTCGAAGGTGACCGTCCCCGCCGGCGCGGTTGGTGTCTGCGCATGGACGGGCACGGCTGCGATGCATGCCGTGACCACCGGCGATAAGCGCCGCTGAGCGTCCCCTGCGCACGCCCGGCAAGCTAGCAAGGCGGCCGGGCCGCGGGCGGCCTTATCCTTCGGCGCGATGGCCGCACCCCCACGAGCCCACGCCGACCCCGAGCGCTGGCGGCGCGAGAGCTACGAGTCCTCGCCTGAGCGCGACGCGCTCTTCGAGACGATGAGCGGCGAGCCGATCGCGCCGCTCTACACCGCCGACGATCTGGGCGATCCCGAGGCGATCGGGCTCCCGGGCGAGTACCCCTTCACGCGCGGCGTCTATCCCTCGATGTACCGCGGGCGGCTGTGGACGATGCGGCAGTTCGCGGGCTTCGGAACCGCCGAGGAGACCAACGAGCGATTCCGCTACCTGCTCGAGCACGGCCAGGGCGGGCTCTCGACCGCCTTCGACATGCCGAGCCTGATGGGCCACGACTCCGACCACGCGCGCTCGCTCGGCGAGGTGGGGCGCGAGGGCGTGGCGATCGACACCCTCGATGACATGGAGACCCTGTTCCAGGGCATCCCGCTCGGGGAGATCTCCACTTCGATGACGATCAACGCGCCCGCGGCGATCATGCTCGCGTTCTACGTCGTCGCCGCGGAGCGCAAGGGCGTGCCGCCCGAGCAGCTCGCCGGCACGATCCAGACGGACATCCTCAAGGAGTACATCGCCCAGAAGGAGTGGTGCTTCCCGGTCGACCCGGCGATGCGCCTCGTGGGCGACATGATCGAGTTCTGCTCGAAGCGCATGCCGCGCTGGCACCCCGTCTCGATCTCCGGCTACCACATCCGCGAGGCCGGATCGACGGCGCAGCAGGAGCTCGCGTTCACGCTGAAGGACGGGCTCACCTACGTCGAGGAGGCCGTAGAACGCGGGCTCGACGTCGACGACTTCGCGCCGAGGCTGTCGTTCTTCTTCAACGCCCACATCGACTTCTTCGAGGAGATCGCCAAGTACCGCGCCGCGCGCCGGATCTGGGCGCGGGAACTGAAGGAGACCTTCGGGGCGAAGAACCCGAAGTCGTGGCTCATGCGCACGCACTCCCAGACCGCGGGCGTGTCGCTGACGGCGCAGCAGCCGCTCAACAACGTGATCCGCACCGCGATCGAGGCGCTCTCGGCGGTGCTCGGCGGGACGCAGTCGCTGCACACGAACTCCTACGACGAGGCGCTGGCGCTGCCTACGGAGGACGCGGTCCGGCTCGCCCTGCGCACCCAGCAGATTATCGCCGAGGAGACCGGCGTGGCGAACACCATCGACCCGCTCGGCGGCTCCTACTTCGTCGAGGCGCTCACGGACAAGATGGAGGAGGCCGCCTACGGCTACTTCGCGAAGATCGACGAGCTCGGCGGGATGGTCGAGGCGATCAAGGTGAACTACCCGCAGCGCGAAATCGCGGACGCCGCCTTCCGCTACCAGCAGGAGCTCGACTCCGGCCAGCGGATCATGGTCGGCGTGAACGGCTACACCGAGGGCGACGAGGAGAACATCCCGATCCTCCGGATCGATCCGGCCCTCGAGCGCAAGCAGATCGACCGCCTGGCGTGGGTGAAGGCGAGCCGGGACTCAGAGCGGGTCGAGGCTTCGCTCGCCGCGCTGCGCCAGGCCGCGGCCGGGCGGGTGAACCTGATGGAGCCGCTGCTCGAGTGCGCTCGCGCGCGCGCCAGCGAGGGCGAGATCATCAGCGCGATGCAGGACGTGTTCGGGACGTACACAGAAACGCCGGTTTTTTGAACGGCAAGATCACCGTTACGAACCTTCGCAAGGAGGCGCGACGACGTCTGATCCGCTCGCCGGCAAAGGTCCGCCACCACGAGCCGTCCGTGGTGATGTCCGCCGACGACGATCCTGCGCGACCTTCGGAAGCGCTGATCGACCTCGCGCTCGAGGCCGTCCGGCTCGCAAAGGACGCCGATCTCCGTGAGGTGAGCGACAGGATCGGATCGGGTCCCGCTACCCGGATATCTGGCCCGGCGAGCACTACAAGCTGCTCGTCGGCCTCGTTCGTGCGCTCGAGGCAAGGACGCGCGCTCCGGCTCGCCGGCGCGATCGTGGCCACCCACGGCGTCTATGGGGCGGGGTTCGCACAGGGTCTAGCGGGCGCGCGGCCGCCCTCCGCGGAAGGGCAGTCGTAGACTGGCGCCGGTGCGCTACCTGATCACTGGCGGCGCGGGCTTCGTCGGCTCGCACCTCTGCGACGAGCTGCTCTCGCGCGGGGACTCGGTCCACGTCCTCGACGACCTGTCCACGGGGACGATGGAGAACCTCCGCCACCTGAAAGGGCAGGAGGGCTTCGAGTACACGATCGACTCCGTCGCCAACGAGCGGCTCGTGGCCGAGCTCGTCGACTGGTCCGACGCGGTGTTCCACCTCGCGGCGGCCGTCGGCGTGGCGCTGATCGTCGAGAGCCCGGTGCGGACGATCGAGACCAACGTGCAGCTCACCGAGATCGTGCTCGCACAGGCGATGAAGAAGCGTAAGCCGGTGTTCGTCGCTTCGACGAGCGAGGTCTACGGCAAGAGCACCGATCTGCCCTTCCACGAGGACGGCGACCTGGTTATGGGGCCCACCGTCACGGGCCGCTGGGCCTACGCCTGCTCCAAGGCGATCGACGAGTTCCTCGCCATCGCCTACTGGAAGGAGCGCCGCCTGCCGACCGTGGTCGCGCGGCTCTTCAACACCGTCGGCCCCCGCCAGACGGGCCAGTACGGGATGGTCGTCCCGACCTTCGTGCGCCAGGCTCTGTCGGACCGCCCGGTCACGGTCTACGGGGATGGCGAGCAGCAGCGCTGCTTCGGCCACGTTAAGGACGTGGTGCGCGCCCTGGCCGACCTCATCAAGCGCGACGACGTCTACGGCGAGGTGTTCAACATCGGCTCTACCGAGGAGATCTCGATCCGCGGCCTCGCCGACCGGATCGTCGAGAAGACCGGGTCGCGCTCCGAGGTCGCGCTCGTGCCCTACGCCGAGGCCTACGAGGTCGGCTTCGAGGACATGGTCCGGCGGATCCCCGACATCGGCAAGATCAACCGCCTGCTCGGCTGGGAGCCGACGCGCGACCTCGACGCGATCCTCGCCGACGTGATCGAGCACGAGCAGGCCGTTCCGCCCGTCGCCGCCGACGGCAGTTAGTAACACCTGCCACGGGGGACTGTCCCCCGTGCTGTTTGCTAGAGGACGGGCCGCGGGCGCGCGCGGAGGTGTCGGCGAGCCTCAACGGCGGCGCCCCCCACCGCGGGTGGCGGTGCGCGCCGGGTCCGCACGGGCGATCACGCTCGGCCGCCCGATCGAGCTCACGCCGGGCGATCTGGAGGTCATCCCCTCGACCGTGCGGGGAGCGCGCCGCTACGAGCTCACGGTCCCGCAGGTCTACGGGCAGGAGAACGCGAGGACTCCCGTGACCTTCAGGCTGAAGGTCGACTGAGGCCCACGAGCGCCTCGAACTCGGCGGGCGCGGGCAGCTCGTCGAGGTAGGTCCAGGGCTCGGAGGCCCTGATCGCGTCGTGGTCGGTATTCGGACCGGTGCCGAGCGCGATCGTGCGGGCGCCGATCGCCTTGCCGCAGCGGACGTCGTGCTCGGTGTCGCCGAGCACGTAGACGTGCTCGTC
>JACCYP010000181.1 GCA_013696425.1 Thermoleophilaceae bacterium | reverse complement strand
ACCGGATCCGGCCCGAGCCGTGGCGCTGAAGAGATCGACGGCGTTGTCGGTGTCGGAGGCGAACATCTTCTCGGTGGTCAGGAACACAGCCTGGAGCCCGTCCGGGGTCATGCCGCCTCCCGGCAGGAGCGCGTGGCCGGTCCCGAGCTCCTGCGGCCCGCGCGAGACCCGGTAGGTGAGCCCGCCCGCCCGCTGGTGCAGGTCGCTCGTGGTGTCCGGATCGTCGGCGGTGACCTTGTCGGGCGTGCTGAATGTCACCCGCGTCCCATCGGCCGAGGCATGCTCGAAGTTCGACGTGCCACCCCCGTTCGTACCCACCGAGACGTGGGCAGGAGCGGAAGGCGCCGCCGTTGCCGCTTCGTAGATGTCGTCGGCACCGTCGCCGTCCGAGGCCGCCAGGCTGGTTCCCGTTCGGAACCAGACGCGCGTTCCGTCGCCGCTCGAATCTCCGTAGACCACGTCGTTTGCGGGCGTGGTGCGGCTGATCAGGGTAGGGGCGCCCCCACTGTCGGCGTAGATGTCGGAGAAGCCGTCGAGGTCGTCCGCGCCCGCCCAGCTGCCGGCGGTCTGAAGGAAGACGGTCTCGCCATCGTCGGAGATGTCCCGGAACGTCGAGGTGGCCGTACTGGCCGCCGGACCCGACCGCTGTGTTCCGACGCCGCTGAACCCGGGCCATACCCAGATGTCCTTGGCGCCCCCATCGCTGTCCTCGGACGCGAAGATCGTCTCCTCACTCGAGAAGGCGATGTCCTCCAACGAGGGAGTGGCGCCCTCGAAATCGTTGTCAACGGCCTCGTCGGGCTGACTGGACTGTGAGACGTTTTCGACGTCGGTGCCCGACGCGTTGGTCACGCGAAATACATCCCGGTTGGAATCGACGGCGTCCTGGATGCCGATCCGCTCCCTCGTCGAGAACACCAGCTTGTCCGCCGCGCCGCCCTCGTTGGTGGCGTTGAATGTGACCCCTTGCGCCCCGTTGGTGAAGGTGGTGTAACCGGTGGTGATGAAGTTCTGGGGCTGCGAGCGGTAGATGTCCCGGGCGCCATCCGTGTCGCCTGCCTCGTGCGACTCCAAGGTCGAGTAGAAGAGCCGGCTGCCGTCGTCGGTCATCGCCTCGAAGGTGGCCGGGAACGCCGGGTCGTCCGCGAGGTCGCCGGCTCCTCTGGAGACATGCCGCACGTTCCCGTTCACGAAGTTCTTCCAGTAGACGTCGCGGGCGTTGTCCTCGTCGCCGGTGTTGGCGCCGTCCAACTGGACGAGCTGCTCGTTTGTGGTGAATGCGATCTTCGTGCCATCGGCCGAGATGTCGCTGAAGCTGACGGGGGATCCGTTCGTGTTCCCCGTGCCGTTCTGGCCGAGGGAGCGCAGGATCACCTGGCCGCCGACCGACTCGTAGATGTCGACCGCGTTGTCCGTGTCGCCGGTGCCCGGGATGGCCTCCGGGGTCGAGAAGAAGACGTGCGCGCCGTCGTCGGAGACGGCCTCGAACTTCAGATCCGGGATGCCGACGGCCGTGCCCGGCGTGTGAAAGCCGAACTGGTTGAAGGAATCGGCCCCGGCTGGAGCCGCAGCGACCAGCAAGAGCGCAGACGAGACGAGTAACCCCTTACCCATGCCCTCATCGTGCCCGCGCGCGGGCTCGCGCGCAGTCTCGCCCGAGTCTCAGATGCGTCTCAGGCGCGCGCCGTAACTGAAGGGCCGCCATCGCGAGATATGGGCCTCGGGCGACTACCCGTCAATGGTGGAGACGTTCCTGCTGCCGCTGGGACCGCGGCTGGTCGAGGCGGCCGGCATCGACAGCGGGCAGCAGGTCCTCGACTTCGACGTGGTGATGTCATCGATCGGGGCGATGTTCGCCCTCCACCACCAGGACGTGGCGGACGAGCTCGTGCGGGTGCCGCCCCGGCGGGATGGTGGCGCTGCTGAGCTGGACTCTCCCGAGGGAATGATCGGCCACCTGTTCAAGACCATGGGCCCCTTCGCGCCGGCCCCTCCGCCCGGCGCGCAGCCGCCGACGGTCGCGAGCAGGAGCTCGACGACGCCCTCAACCGCTTCTGCGAGGAGTGGAACCTCGGAGCCGAGGACGACGCGCGCTTCGAGCAGGAGTACCTGGTGGCCGTGCGCACGACCGCCTGAGACCGGGCACGTCCCGGCGGCGGCGAGCTACTTCTCGTCGTCGCCGGTGTCGGCCTCCGGGGGCGCGTCGGGCGCCTCCGGCAGCACATCCGGGTCGTTCGGGAGGGGCGCCGAATCGCTCGGCCCGGGCTCTGCATCGCCCTCGCCGGCCTCGGCCTCCTCGCCCTTGGCGCCCACGCCTGCGGGCACCTTCTTCGGCTTCTTGGGCGCACGGATCTTGATCGTGACCTCGGGCTCGACGCCATCCGGGAGCTCCGTCTTCTTGCCCTTGTCGCGTTCGACATCGACCGTGGAGCCGGGCTCGAGCGTCGAGCGCAGCACCTCGTCGGCGAGCGGGTCCTCGATGTAGCGCTGGATCGCGCGACGGAGCGGACGGGCACCCATGGCGGGATCCCAGCCCTTCTCGACCAGCAGGTCCTTGGCGTCGTCGGAGAGGTTGAGCGAGAGCTCACGCTCGGCCATCTGCTCGCGGATGCGCTTGAGCAGCAGATCGACGATCTCCTTGATCTCCTCCTTCTGGAGCTTGTGGAAGACGATGACCTCGTCGATGCGGTTGAGGAACTCGGGGCGGAAGACCTTTTTCAGCTCGCCCATGATCCGGTTCTTCATGTCGTCGTAGGTGATGCCGGTGTCGTCGTCGGACACGGCGAAGCCGAGCGGCGTGTTGCGCGCGATCTCGGAGGCGCCGATGTTCGAGGTCATGATCACGATGGCGTGGCGGAAGTCGACCGTGCGGCCCTGGGCATCGGTGAGCCGGCCGTCCTCGAGGATCTGGAGCAGGATGTTGAAGACGTCGGGGTGGGCCTTCTCGATCTCGTCGAGCAGGAGCACCGAGTAGGGCTTGCGCCGCACGGCCTCGGTGAGCTGGCCGCCCTCGTCGTAGCCGATGTAGCCGGGGGGCGAACCGACGAGCCGGGACACGGAGTGCTTCTCCATGTACTCGGACATGTCGATGCGGATCATGGACTCCTCGTCGCCGAAGAGGAACTCGGCGAGCGTGCGCGCGAGCTCGGTCTTGCCGACGCCACTCGGCCCCAGGAAGATGAACGAACCGGTGGGGCGCTTGGGATCCTTGAGACCCGCGCGCGAGCGGCGGATGGCCTTCGAGACCGCCTCGATGGCGGGCTGCTGGCCGATGACGCGCTTGTGCAGCTCGTCCTCCATCCGGACGAGCTTCTGGGTCTCGGCCTCGGTGAGCTTGAAGACGGGGATGCCGGTCCACATCGAAACGATGTCGGCGATCTCCTCCTCGCCGATGGCGGGGCGGTCGCCGGACTCGCCCGACTGCCACTGCTCCTCGAGCTCGCGCTTCTTGTTGGTGAGCTGGCGCTCCTGGTCGCGCAGGTTCGCGGCCTTCTCGAACTCCTGCGCCTCGATGGCCGCTTCCTTGTCGCGCCGCGTGGTCTCGATCTCCTCCTCGAGGTCGCGGTAGACCGGGGGCGAGCTCATCGACTTGATGCGCATGCGCGATGCGGCCTCGTCGATCAGGTCGATCGCCTTGTCCGGCAGGAAGCGGTCTGAGATGTAGCGATCGGCGAGCTCGGCGGCGGCCTTCAGCGCCTCGTCGGTGATCTCCACGCGGTGGTGCTGCTCGTGGCGGTCGCGCAGGCCACGCAGGATCTGCTCGGTCTCGTCTGTCGAGGGCTGGTCGACGCGGATCTGCTGGAAGCGGCGCTCGAGGGCGGAGTCGCGCTCGAGGTACTTGCGGTACTCGTCGAGCGTCGTGGCGCCGATCGTCTGCAGCTCGCCGCGCGCGAGCGCGGGCTTGAGGATGCTCGCGGCGTCGATGGCGCCCTCGGCGGCGCCGGCCCCGACGAGGTTGTGGAGCTCGTCGATGAAAAGGATGATGTCGCCGCGCTGGGTGATCTCCTTCATCACCTTCTTCAGGCGCTCCTCGAACTCGCCGCGGTACTTCGAGCCGGCGACGAGCGCCGCCAGGTCGAGGGTGTAGATCTGCTTGTTGCGCAGCAGTTCAGGAACCTCGCCGTTGTTGATCCGCGACGCGAGCCCCTCGACGACGGCGGTCTTGCCGACGCCAGGCTCGCCGATCAGAACGGGGTTGTTCTTGGTGCGGCGCGAGAGGATCTGCATGATCCGTTCGATCTCGGTCTCGCGGCCGACGACGGGGTCGAGCTTGCCCTCGGCGGCGAGCTTGGTGAGGTTGCGGCCGAACTGGTCGAGCAGCTTCGAGGACTTCTTGCCCTCGCCGGAGGCCTGGCCGCCCTGGCCCTGGCCCTGCCGGCCGCGGCCACCGGGGCCCGAGAGCATGCGGATGACCTCGTTGCGGATCTTCTCCGAATCGGCGTCGAAGTCGAGCAGGATGCGGGCGGCGACGCCCTCGTTCTCGCGCACGAGGCCGAGCAGGATGTGCTCGGTGCCGATGTAGTTGTGGCCGAGCGAGAGCGCCTCGCGGAGTGCGAGCTCGAGGACCTTCTTCGCGCGCGGCGTGAACGGAATCTGGCCCGAGGTGACCTCTTCGCCGGATCCGACGATGCGTACCACCTGCGCGCGAACGCGCTCGACGGTGATGTCAAGCGACTCGAGCACGCGGGCGGCGAGGCCCTCTTCCTCGCGAAGCAGACCGAGCAGGATGTGCTCGGTGCCGATGTAATTGTGCTTGAGGATCCGAGCCTCTTCCTGGGCCAAGACGACTACCTGGCGGGCCCTCTCGGTGAATCGCTCGAACACGGCGAGATCCTGACTCTTCGATGATGAAAAAGTAGGTCAGGGTTACCCCGGACCGACGCGGTCGAGTCTACCAACGCGCCCGACGCCACCCGGCGGCGAAAACGCACCCTTAATGCGGCATCATCAGGGCCGTGATCCGGCGACGCCAGTTCATCAAGGGGGGTGTTGCCGCGGGTGCGGCGCTCACCTTCGGTCCAGCCTTC
>JACCYP010000152.1 GCA_013696425.1 Thermoleophilaceae bacterium | reverse complement strand
TCGACATCCTGATCAACAACGCCGGCCGCTCGATCCGGCGCTCGGTGGCCGCCTCCTACGACCGCTTCCACGACTACGAGCGCACGATGCAGCTGAACTACTTCGGCGCGCTCAAGCTGATCCTCGCGTTCATGCCGGGCATGCGCGAGCGCAAGACCGGCCACATCATCAACGTGTCCTCCATCGGCGTGCAGACAAACACGCCGCGCTTCTCGGCGTACGTCGCGTCGAAGTCGGCGCTCGACGCCTTCTCACGCTGCGTGGCGCCGGAGGCGATCGGCGACGGCGTGCACTTCACGACGGTCTACATGCCGCTCGTGAAGACCCCGATGATCGCGCCCACCAGCATGTACGACGCCTTCCCCACGCTCACACCGGAGGAGGCGGCGCAGATGCTCTGCGACGCGATGATGGACAAGCCCAAGCGGATGGCCACCCGCCTCGGCACCTTCGGCGAGGTGCTCTACGCGCTCTCGCCCAAGACCGTCGACATCGTGCTGAACGCCGCCTACAAGCTGTTCCCGGACTCGAAGGCCGCGAAGGGCGTTGAAGACAAGGACAAGAAGGCACTCCCAGCCGGCCAGGAGGAGAAGGACGGCGAGATGTCCACCGAGGCGGTCGCCATGGCCTACCTCATGCGGGGTGTCCACTTCTAGAAGGCCTAGTCGACCACGCGACCGAGCGTGACGCGCACGACCTTGCCCGACTCGATCGTGAAGTCGGTCACGACCCTGCCCGCCCTGAACGCGCCCACGTGGCAGGTGCGCAGCCTGGCGAAGGTCTCGCACTTCACCCTCGAGACGTCCTTCTTGACCGCGGCCTCGGTCGAGCCGACGCCCACGCCGTCGTCGGTCTTCTCCGACTTCGACACGGTGGTAATCGCGAAGACGATGTAGTCGCCGCCCTCGTCCTGGCGGAAGGTGACCTTGGTCTTGCCGTAGGTGTAGGTGCGCACCTTGCTGAAGTCGTCGGTCTGGGTCTTGACGCGCGGCGACTTGCCGAGCGCGCCGCGGACGTCCGCCTCGCTGGCGCCGAGCGAGACGTCGGCGATCGACTTCTGGGGCACGATCTCGGCCTGGGCGGCGGCGGGGATGACGAGCGTGAGAGCGGCTGCGGCCGCAAGAAGGGTTCGGTTCATGCAGCCTAATTACCGGTCTCCGGAATCGCGCACTGTTGCGCCTTCGCGAAGCCCTGCGACCCGATCCCTAGCGCCCAGTTGAAGCGCGCGCGGTAGTTCTCGATGCCGATGAAGGCGGTGAGCTCGACGAGTTCGGGCTCGGAGAACTCGGCGGCGAGCCGCTCCCACAGCTCGTCGGATACCTCGACCGGAGTGCGGGTCATGGCCTCCGCGTACTCGAGCACGAGCTTCTCGCGGGCGTCGAAGGCATCCGACTCCCGGAAGCGCGGCAGCTCGCTGATCTGCTCCTCGGTCACGCCAGACTCCGGCACGACCGAGGAGCCGAAATCGAGGCACCACTCACAGCCGGTGAGCGCAGCGGTCTTCATGACCGCGAGGTCGGCGAGTTTGCGGTCGATCGCCTTCGCCTTCTCCATCCGGTCCTCGAAGACGCCCCAGCCCACGAGCACCGGCACCGAGTGGGCCGTTACCGGGACCGGCTCGGGGAGCACTCCGTCGAACTTCCGCGCGGCCATCTTGTAGGTGGCCCTGCGGATCATGCCCTTCGGCGGGTGCGGCTCGATGCGGCTCATGCGCTCTGCCTTTCCTGGTCGACCTTTCGTGCAAGCCCGGCGAGCATCACTGCCGTGCCCGCGAGGAGGAAGAAGTCGATGTAGCCGACCACCTTGGGGTCCGCGTCGCCGATGTCGACCAGGTGGTTGATCGCGTGGGCGGCGAAGGTGATCGCGGTCACGGCGAGGGCCGGCACCCGCCACGACGGGCGCGGCGCCGCGAGCACGAGGATCGCCCCGAGCCCGAAGGTGAAGGTGGCGGCGTCGCGGACGTAGTGGTCGTTGTAGACGCCGAACGGACCGACCGCGTCGTAGAAGGACTGGGGCCCGAAGAACATCCACAGAGCCTGCGCGATGAGGGCCGCGCCGAGCACCAGCAGGAGGGTCTTGATGCCGTTTTCGCTCATCGCTGGCAAACCTACCGACCGTTCGGTAGGTTGTCAATCGTGACCGTCCGCCTCAAAGCCCCTGAGCGCCGGGCCCGGATCGAGGAGGCGGCGGAGGAGGTGTTCGCCACCCACGGCTACCAGGGCGCGTCGCTGGGCCTGATCGCCGCATCGGCCGGGATCTCGAAACCCGTGATCTATGACCACTTCGGCTCCAAGCGTGAGCTCCACCTGGCCCTGCTCGAGAAGACGCGCGACGCGCTGCTCGCCTTCCAGGCCGAGCAGGTGAGCGGCGAGACCTTCGAGGAGCGGATCCGCTCCATGCTCAACGCCTACTTCGACTACGTCGAGCGCCACCCCTACGCCGCGCGCATGCTCTTCCGCGAGACCACCGGCGATCCGGAGGTCGTGGCCGCGCACCGGGCGGTGATCGCGGAGGCCGATCGCCGGATCGGATCCGCGCTGCGCGCGGAGGGCATCGCGAACCCGGACGTGGCCGCGGTGCTCCTGCGAAACGGCATCGACGGCCTCTCGGTGTGGTTGAGCGACAACCCGGAGTGGCCGCGCGACGAGGCCAGGGCGACGGCGATCGAGCTGGTGCTGGGCGCGCTGGCTAGATGAACGCTGAGCCGCGGGCGACCAGGTTCTCGTAGACCTTCGCCTGGATCGTGTCGCGCACGCGCTCGGAGAGCTCGAACACGAGCGTGCGGTCCTCGGCGGCATCCGGGCCGTAGCCTGAGAGGTCGATGGGCTCGCAGTACTCAATCCGCCACTTCGACGGCAGCGGCACCATGCCGAGCGGACCGAGTAGTGGGAAGGTCGGGGTAATCGGGAAGTACGGCGCCCCCATCGCCCGTGCGAGCGTGTCCGAGCTGCCGATCTTCGGATAGATCTCCTCGCTGCCGACGATCGCCACCGGCACGATCGGCGAGCCGGTGTGCAGGGCCATCTCGACGAAACCGCCGCGGCCGAAGCGCTGCAGGCGATAGCGGTCCTTGAAGTCCTTGCCCGCGCCCTTGACCCCCTCCGGGAACACGGCCACGAGCTCGTCCTGCTCGAGCAGGCGCATCGCGTTGTAGGGCGAGGCCACCACGCCGCCGACCTTGGGGAGGAAGGCCGAGATGTAGGGGAGCGTGAACGCCCAGTTGAGGACGAGGAAGCGCGGGTAGCGCGGAAGCGGGGCCTCACGCAGGAGACCGACGGACATCATGGTCGCGTCCCAGGGCAGGATCCCGGCGTGGTTGGCAACGAGCAGGGCGCGGCCGTGGCTCGGCACGTTGCGGGCACCGGTGGTTTCGACGCGCCACCAGCGGTCGTAGAGGAGGTCGAAGAACGGGAGCACCGTCTCGGTGAACTCCTCGTCGAAGCCCCACTCGTCCTCGTGGTACTCGCCGCGGAAGCGCGCGATCGCGCGGTCGAGCACCGTCTGAAGGTCGCTCGGCAGGGCGCCGGCGGCACCGGCCAGTGCGCTCAGCGGGTCGCGGCCGGCCTCCATCCCCTCGCGCACGTGGCGCACGAAGGAGAGCGCGGGGCCGATCGGCAGGAAGCCGGGGCCGCGGTCCACGCGCGCCCGCGCGTGGTGGGTTGCGCGGCGCGGTGGAGCCGTCGAAGCGCGCGGGGCGTCGGTGGGCGCGCGGGGCGGCGTGCTCATGACGGAGTCACCATCTCGCGAACCGAGGGCGCCAGGCGCCGGCCACTGTTGGTGGCGATCCAGTCGCACACAGCCTTCTCGGTCGTGTACTTCGGCGCCGCGCCGAGCTCGTCGCTCAGGCGAGAGGTGTCGACGCAGCGCCCGTAACGCAACAGCCGCCGGAAGTCCGGGGAGATCTTCGACATGCCCGCACGGCGCCCGGCGTTCACCACCGGCACGAAGAGCTGGGGTGCGAGCGGCAGCGTCATCTTGCCGGCAAGGCGCAGCATCCGCGTGAGGCCGATCGTGCCCTCGGCCGCCACATTCACCGCGCCTCGGACGGGATTGCGCGCTGCGGCGACGAGCGCGTCGAGCCCGTCGGACTCGTGCACGAACTGCAGCCGCGGGTCGAAGCCGAGGTAGGTCGGCACGAGTGCCTGGGAGAGGTAGCGCACCACCTGCGTGTCGAGAGCGGGGCCGATCGCCGGCTGGTAGCGCAGCATCGTGCAGGTCACGCGCGGGTGCCTGCGCGAGAAGGTCTCGAAGTAGTTCTCGATCTCGCCGATGTCGCGCTGGAAGCGCGTCCGCAGCGGGTAGAGGCGCGCCATCTCCTCGGTGAAGAACTGGGGCGCGTTCGGCTCCGAGCCGTAGATGCCGGCCGAGCCGCGGATGACGATCGCGCGGAGCGAGCCCGACTTCTCGCACGCGGCCAGCAGCTGGAGCGAGCCGATCACGTTGATGTCGTGCATCTGCTGGGGCGAAAGGCCCGGGCCGGGCTGGCGCACGATCTGGTTGTGCACGACCGTGTCCACCTCGGCGGCCGGGATCAGCTTGCCGATCAGCGGGTTGCGGATGTCGGCGTCGATGAAGTCGAGGCCCTCGATCGTGGCGCGCGGCGGGCGGGTGTCGAGGCCGGCCACGTACTCGACGTCGGAAGCTGCGCAGAGCCGGCGCGCGAGCTCTGTGCCCATGTGGCTCCCCACGCCCGTGATGAGGATGCGGCGGCCCACGTTCAGAGGGGCGGCGGCGAAGGCGGTAGCCGGCGCTCGATCGCGTCGAGGCGGTCGACCACCCTGGCGAGCTCGGTCTGCACCTCGCGCAGCTCGTCGCCGGTGGCGGGCCGGGCGTCCTCAATCGCGCCGCGGACGCCCTTCACGACGTCGTCGACCATGTCCTGGGCCTTCGAGCGCGTTTCCTGAGCCGAGTCGACGGCACCCTGGACGGTCCGTTCGACGGTTTCGCGCACCGCATCCTGCAGCTGCCCGGGGGTCGGTCGTCGCTTCTCCATCCAGAGAAAATAACGTGGCGCCGGTGACCGAGCCGATTCACCTGAAGCCCGCGGCGGAGCTGGCGCCTCGCGTATTGCTCCCCGGCGACCCCCACCGCTCCCTCGCGGTGGCCCAGGATCTGCTCGAGGCGCCGCGCATGTTCAACCACCACCGCGGCCTGTGGGGATACACCGGGATCGCCGCCGACGGTCTGCCGATGTCGGTGCAGGCGACCGGGATGGGCGGCCCGAGCGCCGCGATCGTCGCAGAGGAGCTGGTCGACCTCGGAGCGGAGGTGCTCGTCAGGATTGGTACCTGCGGAGCCCTCGACTCAAGCTTGAGGGTGGGCGATGTGGTCGCTGTCACCGAAGCGATTGCGACAGATGGCACGAGCCGCGCCCTCGGGGCCGGCGAACGGATCGCACCCGACCCCGATCTGGCCGCGGCGCTGGCCGAAAGCGCGGGACAAACGGCGACCGCGATGTCAGTGGACCTCTTCTACGGCGAGCGCCCCGAACCTAAAGGGGGCAGACCACTTAATGATTCGCTCGTCGTCGAGATGGAGGCCGCCGCGGTGTTCGCGGTCGCCTCGAAGCGGGGTGTCAGGGCTGGCTGCCTGCTCGGCGTGAGCGACCAGCTAGCGGGCCCGGAGCGCGTCCGGATCGCCCGTGAGGAGCTCGAATCCCTCGGCCTGGAGCTCGGCCGCCGCGCCTACGCGACGCTCGCGGCTACTCGTTGACCGTGAGGCGTTCCTGCGCGCGCGGCGGGGGCTCCTGCCCCGGCGCCACCACTTCGCGGAGCGCGGCAAGATCGCGTGCGATCTCCTCGAGCCGCTCATCGCCGCCGGCGGCGGCCTCGGCCCGGTTGCCGGCCGCATCCACCTGCTGCTCGAGGCGGTCGAGGGAATCCTCGATGCCCTCGAGGCGCTGGGAGACCGAACGCAGTCGGCGCGTAATCCGCTCCACGTCCGCAGCGGACGGGATATTGAAGGCGCCCATGGCCGCCTCCTGCGCCTGCGAGGCGCGCTCGCGCGCCTCGAACGCCTTGGTCAGGGCCCCGTTCACGACCGGGTTCGAGATCAGCTCCTCGGCGATCTTGCCGAGCGCCTCCTCGCCCTGCCGTGAGAGGCGATCGACGAATCCCTGGTCTTCTGGCGCGCTCATTGGGGGGAGCCTACTGGCTCATGAACGGCTCGGAACCGCTAGAAACCGGTACATGCAGCGTCGTACGCGTGTTGACGGTTCCCTGTTGCTAGTTACGAGACACCCAAGTAGCGTTCCGGCCCGTGTCGGGGAGGATTCTCGAATAAATGGATAAGCGCCTGCTCACAGTGCTGTTTTCGGCGATGCTCATCGCCGTCGCTCTTCTGAGCGCGCTCACGCTCCCCGCGGCCGCCGAGC
>JACCYP010000128.1 GCA_013696425.1 Thermoleophilaceae bacterium | reverse complement strand
GGCGGAGCGCGGCCTGTTCGAGAGCCGCACGCGTGCGGCTGCCGCAGTGATGGCCGGCGACGTGCGCCTCGGCACGGACGGCCCCCGAGCACAGAAGCCCGGCCAGCTGGTGGCCGAGGACGCGCAGCTGCTGGTGGAGGACGCGCCGGCCTTCGTCTCCCGCGGGGGCCTGAAGCTCGCGAATGCCCTCGATGCCACCGGCGTCGACCCGGCCGGCCGACAATGCCTCGACGCCGGAGCCTCGACCGGCGGCTTCACCGACTGCCTGCTCCAGCGCGGCGCCGGGCACGTGGTGTGCGTGGACGTGGGCTACGGAGACCTGCACTGGCGCCTGCGCGGTGACGAGCGCGTGACGGTTGTGGAGCGCACGAACGCGCGTGCACTTGCCCCCGGGGACCTGCCCTACCGCCCGGACCTGATCGTGGCCGACCTCTCGTTCATCTCGCTCACGAAGGTCCTGCCGGCGCTCGCCGCCGTGGCCGCCGCGCGCTTCGACGCGCTCGTGATGGTCAAGCCACAGTTCGAGGTCGGCAAGGGCAATGTGGGAAAGGGCGGTGTGGTCCGCTCGGCCGACGACCGCCGCGCGGCGCTCGTCGCGGTCGCCTCGAGCGCGCGGGAGCTCGGCTGCTCGGTGCTCGGCTTCGCCTCCTCCGGCCTACCGGGGCCGCGCGGCAACCGCGAGACATTCCTCCACCTGGCCCATGCCGGGGCCGGTGCAGGGCAGATGGACCTCGAGGCCGCCGCCCGCGAGGTGGAGCCGTGAACCCGGAGCGGCCGAAGCGGGTGGCCGTGATCACCCGCTTCACCAGCGACGGTGAGGTCGACGCCGCGCTCGAGCGCCTGGCCGAGGTTGCCGAGGAGGCCGGCGCGAGTGTCGAGATGCCGCCCGAGGAGCGCGAGCGCCATCCCATCTTCGCGCGCGGAGCAGGGAACTGTGAGGGCGACATCGACCTCGCGATCGTGCTCGGCGGCGACGGCGCCATCCTCCGCGCGCTGCGCACCTTCGCGGGCCGCAACGTGCCCGTGTTCGCCGTGAACTACGGCGCGATCGGCTTCCTGTCGACGGTGGAGCGCGAGGAGCTCGACGATGGGCTGCGGCGCGCCCTGGCGGGCGACTACGAGCTGGTGTCGATGCCGGCGCTCGCGATCAACACGCCGGATGGCCCCGCCCACGCCGTGAACGACATCTCGGTTCAGCGCGCGCAGGACGCGCGCGTGGCCGAGCTGGGCTACTCCGTCGGCCCCGACCAGCTCGGCCAGGTGCGCTGCGACGGCCTGGTGGCGTCCACGCCGGTGGGATCCACGGGCTACAACCTCGCCAACGGCGGCCCGGTGCTTGCCTGGGGCGTCGAGGGGTTCGTGGTGTCCTTCATCGCGCCGCACACGCTCACCGCGCGCGCGCTGGTGGTGGCGCCCGGCGACACGCTCACGATCGCGAACGCCTCGCGGATCGGCGAGCCGGTCGACGTACTCACCGACGGACGGCCGGCCATGAAGCTCGCGCCGACCGAGCAGGTGGAGGTGAGCTTCGTGCGCGACCAGGTGTTCCTCGCCCAGCTCCCCGGCGCGAACTTCTACCACCGCCTCCGTGAAAAGTTCGGGCGTCTCGCCTACTAAGGCGTAACAGCGACCCGCTCCATCTGGCCCCGCTGGTACCAAGTGGTCGGATGCTGCTTGAACTGCGTGTCGAGAACCTGCTGCTGATCGAGCGGGCGGAGCTGCGGCTCGGGCCGGGCCTGAACGCGATCACGGGGGAGACGGGCGCGGGCAAGACCGTGCTGGCGCACGCCCTCGACCTGCTGCTGGGCGGCAAGCCGCGCGCGGGCATCGTGCGGCCGGGAGCCGACGAGGCCTACGTCGAGGGCGCCTTCGCCTGGCGTGAGGGGTTGCTCGACGGCCCCGAGCTCGAGGGCCTGCGCGACCTCGTGCCCGAGGGCGCCGAGGAGATCGTGCTCGGCCGCCGGGTTTCGGCCGCCGGCCGCAGCCGGGCGTTCGTCCAGGGCCGCTCGGCCACCGCGGGCGACCTCCAGGTGCTCGGCAGGCGGCTGGTCGCGTTCTACGGGCAGCACGAGCACCGCAAGCTCACGGTGTCCTCGGCCCAGCTCGAGGCCCTCGACGGCTTCGCGGGCGAGAAGCACCGCGCGACGGTGGCTTCGTACGCGGGCGCGCACGCGGGAGCCGCCGCGGCGCGCCGCGAACTCGAAGCGCTGCGCTCGCGGGCCGGGGAGCGCGACCGCGATCTCGACCTGCTCGTGTTCGAGATCGAGGAGATCGAGGCGCTGGAGCCCACCGTCGAGGAGCGCGAGTCGCTGCGCGGTGAGCGCGAGCGCCTGCGCCACCTCGAGGCACTGCGCGCGGCTTCCGGAGGCGCGGCGGAGGCCCTTGCTCCGGACGCACCCGACGGAACGGGCGCCTCGCTGCTGCTGGCCGGGGCCGAGAACCTCACTGCAGGCGTGGAAGGCGTGGATGCCGACCTCGACGCGCTGGCGAAACGGCTGGCGGCGGTTCGGATCGAGGCAGATGAGCTCGCGGCGGACCTCCGCGCCTACGAGTCGGGGCTCGAGGGTGAGCCGGGGCGGCTCGAGCAGGTCGAGGAGCGCCTCGAGGCCTACGACCGCCTGGAGCGCAAGCACGGCGGCAGCGTGGAGGCGGTGCTCGCCCACCTCGAGCGCTGCCGCGCGGAGCGGGACAGGCTCGAGAACGCCGAGGTGGTGCTCGAGCAGGCGCAGGCCGCGGTGGCCGAGGCGGAGGCGCAGGAGCGCAAGCTCGCCGCCGCGGTGAGCGCCGGGCGGCGCAAGGCGGCCCCGAAGCTCGACAAGCGCGTGCTGGCGGAGCTGCGCGAGCTCGCGATGGAGGATGCCTCGTTCGAGGTCCGCCTCGAGGAGCGCGAGGCGTTGGCGGGCACCGGCGCCGAGCGCGTCGAGTTCCTGATCGCGCCCAACCCGGGCGTGCCGGCGGCGCCGCTGCGCGAGACGGCCTCGGGCGGCGAGCTCTCGCGCGTGATGCTCGCGCTGATGAGCGTGGCCGCGGCGAACAGCGGACCGACGCTCGTGTTCGACGAGGTCGACGCCGGCATCGGCGGCCAGACCGCCCGGGCCGTGGGCGAGCGCCTGCGCTCCCTCGCCGAAGGCCACCAGGTGCTCACCATCACCCACCTGCCCCAGATCGCCTCACTGGCCGGAAGCCACTTCCGGATCGCCAAGGACACGGGCGCGGACCTCGCGCGCACGAGCGTCTCGTCCCTGGAGGGCGACGCGGTGGTGGGCGAGCTCGTGCGAATGCTCGGCGCGGAGTCCGGCGACGCCGGCGCACGCAAGCACGCCAAGGAGCTGCTGGCGGCGGCTTGAGGCCCCCCTTGCGCCGAAGGCGCGAGCCTTCAGGCATCTAGGCTCCCATCCATCGAGCGCACCACCCGCAGAAGCAGCCGGTCGAACAGCTCGCCCGCGCGCAACGGGGCCCCGCCCGGCGGTCCCGGCATCGCGGGCCCGGTGCGGCTCGGCAGGCGCACCAAGCTGCTCGTGAAGAAGCTCGCGCCGGGCGACATCGCGGTGATCGACCACGAGGACATCGACCGCGTCTCCGGCGACGACCTCGTCCGCGCGCGGGTGCGGTGCGTGTTGAACGCCAGTGCGTCCTCCTCCGGGCGCTACCCGAACTCCGGGCCGCTGGCGCTGACGCGCTCGGGCGTGCACCTCGTTGACTTCCCCGGTGTCGACCTCTTCGACCTGCTGAAGGACGGCGTGACGGTGACCGTTACGGGCGGGAAGGTGCTCCGCGACGGCGAGCTCGTGGCCGAGGGCGCCGTCCAGGACCCGGCGGCCGTTGCCGCGCGCCACGAGGAGGCGCGGCGCACGATCGGCGAGGCGCTCGAGGCGTTCGCGGACAACACGGTCGCCCACATGCGCGAGGAGCGCGACCTTCTGGCAGGTGAGATCGAGCTGCCCGACTTCGACACCTACTTCCGCGACCGGCCCGTGCTCGTGGTGGTGCGCGGCGTCGACCACCAGAAGGACCTGAGGATGCTGCGCCCCTACGTGCGCGACATGAAGCCGGTGCTCGTGGCCGTCGACGGCGGCGCGCAGGCGATCATCGACGAGGGCTTCAAGCCCGACATGATCGTCGGGGATATGGACTCCGCCGGCGACGAGGCCCTGCGCTGCGGCGCCGAGCTCGTGGTGCACGCCTACCCCGACGGCCGCGCGCCCGGCCGCGATCGGCTCGAGGAGCTCGGCCTTCCGTTCAAGGTGGTGCCCGCACCCGCCACGAGCGAGGACGTGGCGCTGCTGATCGCCGACGAGAAGGGCGCCGAGCTGATCGTGGCGGTCGGCACCCACAACAACCTCGTCGAGTTTATGGACAAGGCGCGCCGGGGCATGTCCTCGACGTTCCTCACGCGCCTGCGCGTGGGGGAGAAGCTCGTGGACGCGAAGGGCGTCTCGCGCCTCTACCGCCCCTCGCCGGGCCGCGGCCCGCTGTTTGTGGTGATGGGCGCGGCGCTGATCGCGCTCGCGGTCGCTATCGCCTTTTCGCCGAACCTAGGGCCGCTCCTCGACCTCATCTGGCTCAAGATCCAGATCCTGCTCGGACTCGAGTAGACCTCCAAGCGCATGTTCGATTTCCGCTACCACGCGCTTTCGCTAGTCGCCGTGTTCCTCGCGCTCGGACTCGGGATAGTGCTCGGGGCGACCATCGGCGACTCGCTCGTATCCGAGGCGAACCGCGACATCCGCAGCTCGCTGCGCGAGGAGGTGGTGGACGCGCGCGAGGCCGCGCGCGAGGCGCGCGAGGGATCCGAGCGCCGCGACGAGCTGATCGAGACCGCCCTGCCCGGCCTCACCGAGGACCTGCTGGCGGGCGACCGCGTGGCGGTCGTGTCGCTGGGCGAGCTGCCCGACCAGATCGAGTCCTCGAGCCGTGAGGCGATCGAGGAGGCCGGCGGCAGTGTCGACTCGGTGAGCGAGCTACCGCTGCCCGAGGCGCTCGAGGGAGTGATCGAGCCCGACTCCGCCAAGGTTCGTGGGCGCCGGCTCGGCCGCGCGATCGTGCGCGGGGGGCGACCGTTCCGGCGCCTCGAGCGCGAGGACCCGGACGTGTTCCGCGGTGAGGGGAAGGGGGCGAGCGAGGCCGTGCTCTACCGCGAGCCGCCCGGAGAGGACCGAAGCGCGGAGCGCACCGAGCTCGAGCGCGCCTTCGCCGCCGGGCTGATCGAGGGCGTCGAGATCGAGGTCACCATCCTCGTCGGCGTCGAGCGCGGGAGCACCGAGCCCTCGCAGGTCTCGTTCTTCGATGACCGCGGCCTCTCGAGCATCGACACGATCGACACCCCGGCCGGGAGGATCGCGCTGGCGCTCGTGCTCGACGGCGCCCCGCAGGCGCGCTACGGCCTGAAGGACTCGGCCGAGCGGCCGATCCCGGAGCCCTGACCGTGGAGGCGGTCCCGCTCCTCATCACCCTCGGCACCGCGGTGGTGCTCGCGCGCCCGCTGCTCGCCGGGCTCCCCGAGCGCGCGAACTTCGCGGGGCGCGCCGTGCGGTTCCCGGCCGGCGTGCTGGTGATCGCGGCCGTGGTGGTCGCGCTGGTGCCACTTGGGCTGATCGACCAGCTGAGCGACGGCGAGGAGGTCTGGCAGCTGAACGGCGAGATCGGCATCGGCGGCGTGTTCGCCTTCGTGCTCGGCTGCGCGGCCCTCGGCCTGATGGACGATCTGCTCGGCGGCGATGACCGCGGCCTGCGCGGGCACGGCGCTGCGCTGGCGCAGGGGCGCATATCGACCGGGGCGCTCAAGGCCGTGGGCGTGCTCGGCCTCGCCGCGTTCACGCTCTCCGGCATCGGCTACGGGCTGGGCGAATACCTCCTCGCGGTCGCGCTGCTCACGCTCACCACGAACCTCTTCAACCTGCTCGACCTGCGTCCCGGCCGATCGCTCAAGGTGCTGGTCGTGCTCGGGATCGTGCTCAGCGTGGTCGAGCTCGACTCGCTGTGGCTGCTCGGCCTGTTCGCGGGCCCCCTGCTCGTGCTGCTGCCCTTCGACCTCCACGAGGACGGAATGCTCGGCGACACCGGCGCGAATGCGGCGGGCGCGGTCGCCGGCCTGTGGCTCGTGCTGGCGCTCGGCACCCTCGCCCAGGGAATTGCCCTGCTCCTGGTCACGATCTTCACGCTCTATGGGGAATTTCGGTCGATCTCCGCGCTCGTGGACCGGAGTCCGCCGCTGCGATGGCTAGACTCGCTCGGCAGGTTGAAAGAACGCCCACATGTCTGATTCTCGCTCTGAGACCCGGTTCATCTTCGTGACCGGGGGCGTCGTCTCGGCTCTCGGCAAGGGCATCGCCGCGGCCTCCATCGGACGCCTGCTCGTTGCGCGTGGCCTGAGCGTCACCCTCCAGAAGTTCGATCCCTACATCAACGTCGATCCGGGCACGATGAGCCCGTTTCAGCACGGCGAGGTGTTCGTGACCGAGGACGGTGCCGAGACCGACCTCGACCTCGGCCACTACGAGCGTTTCACCGACGTGAACACCTCGCGCGCCTCGAACGTCACCACCGGCGCGATCTACAACTCGGTCATCCGCCGCGAGCGCCGCGGCGACTACCTCGGCGCGACGGTGCAGGTGATCCCCCACATCACCGACGAGATCAAGAGCAAGATCAAGCTCGCCGCGGAATCCTCCGCCGTCGACTTCGTGATCACCGAGATCGGCGGCACGGTGGGCGACATCGAGTCGCTGCCGTTCCTCGAGGCGCTGCGCCAGTTCCAGGTCGACCTCGGGCGCGACCGGTGCATGTTCCTGCACCTCACGCTTGTGCCCTACCTCGGCCACGCGGGCGAGCTGAAGACCAAGCCCACCCAGCACTCCGTCCAGGAGCTGCGCCGGATCGGCATCCAGCCGGACATGGTCATCTGCCGCGCGGAGGAGCAGCTCGACCGCTCGATCCGGGAGAAGATCGCGCTGTTTGCGAACCTGCCGGTGGACAACGTCATCTCCGCGCGCGACGTCGACTCGATCTACAAGGTGCCGCTCTACTTCAGGGCGGAGGGCGTCGACGATGTGATCCTCGACCACTTCAAGATCGAGACTGAGTCTCCCGACGTGTCCGAGTGGGAGGCGCTCGTGAAGCGCTACGACTCGGCCACCCAGCCCGTCCGCATCGGGCTCGTCGGCAAGTACATCCAGCTCGAGGACGCCTACCTCTCGGTCATCGAGGCGCTCCACCACGCCGGCGCTATGCACGGCGGCAAGGTGGAGGTCGTGTGGGTGGACTCCGAACAGCTCGACCACGGCGAGGTCGAGCGCGCGCTCGAATCGTGCGACGGCATCCTGATTCCGGGTGGCTTCGGTGTGCGCGGCGTCGAGGGCAAGATCCGCGCCGCGCAGTTCGCGCGCGAGAACGACGTGCCCTACCTCGGCATCTGCCTCGGTATGCAGGTGGCGGTCGCCGAGTACGCGCGCAACTGCGTCGGGATGGACGGCGCGAACTCCACCGAGTTCGACCCCGAGACGCCCTTCCCCGTGATCGACCTCCTGCCGGAGCAGAAGGAGGTGCGCGATATGGGCGGCACGATGCGCCTCGGCGCCGACCCGGTGAAGATCCACGAGGACACGCGCGCACGCGAGATCTACGGCGAGGCGGTGGTGTATGAGCGCCACCGCCACCGTTACGAGGTGAACAACCACCTGCGCCGCCGGCTCGAGGAGGCCGGCTTGGTTTGCTCGGGCACCTCGCCCGACGAGCGCCTGGTCGAGATGATCGAGCTGCCCGACCATCCATTCTTCATCGCGTCGCAGTTCCACCCCGAGTTCAAGTCGCGTCCGCTCGCACCCCAGCCGCTCTTCCGCGACTTCGTGGCCGCCGCTCTCGACCGCGCCCGTGAGCGCGCGCCCGAGATCGAGCCCGACGTCCGCGTGGCGCCCGAGCACGCGTCTTGAGTAACGACGCCGCGCCTCTCGAGGCGGCGGCGCCGCCGCAGGACCGCTACCCCGAGCTGCTCGATCTCTTCGTCCGGATGTGCGAGACGCGCAGCCCCTCGTTCGAGGAACGCGCGATGGCGGACCTGGTCGCTGCCGAGCTGCGCGGGGCGGGCCTCGAGGTGGAGGAGGACACGAGCGGGACCGAGACGGGCTCCGACGCCGGCAACCTGCTCGCGCGCATCCCTGGCCCGGACGATGCCCCGGCCATCGTGTTCTGCGCCCACCTGGACACCGTGCCGCTCGACGCTCCCGTGGAGGTCGAGCGCTCCGACGGTGCCTTCCGCAACTCGCGCGAGGCGATCCTCGGCGCGGACAACAAGGCCGCGGTGGCGGTGTTCGTCGAGCTGGCGCGGCGGCTTGCGAGCGCGGGCGAGACCCCACCGGTGAGCGTCGAGCTGCTCTTCACCACCTGCGAGGAGGTCGCGCTCGCGGGCGCGAAGGCCTTCGACACCACGCGCCTGCGCGCGAAGTCGGGCTTCGTGTTCGACCACGCCACGGCGATCGGTGAGCTGATCACCGCGGCTCCCACCTACTACCGCGTGGGCGCACGCTTCCACGGCCACGCCGCACATGCCGGCATCCGCCCCGAGGACGGCCACAACGCGATCGAAGCCGCAGCGCGTTCGCTCGCGGCCATGGACCTCGGGCGCCACGACGAGGAGACGACCTCCAATGTCGGCACCATCCGGGGCGGCACCGCGGCGAACGTGGTGGCGGAGCGCTGCGAGCTGCTGCTCGAGGCGCGCAGCCTCGATCCGGAGAAGGCGGCCGCGCGAGTCACTGCCATGGTCGACGCGCTCACCGAGGCCGCCGCCGAAGGCGGCTGCGATCTGGAGACCGACGTGGAGGAGCTCTTCCGCGCCTACCGCCTGCCGGCCAGCTCGCCGCCGGTCGAGGCGGCATCGGCCGCGCTGCGAGCCCAGCGGATCGAGCCGGTGGTGCGCGCCACGGGCGGCGGCAGCGACGCCCACGTGCTGAGCGCCGTCGGCATCCCGTCGGTGAACGTCGCGAACGGCACCGAGCGAAACCACGAGCCCACCGAGGCTGTGAGTGTCTGGGCGCTCGAGACGATGCTCGACGTGGCGCTCGGGATCGTCCAAGCATCGTCGTGACCCAGCGGCTGGTCCTGCGCCGCGGCGTGGTCGTGGCCGTGGAGCGCCCGGGGCCCGCGGCGGAGCTGCTCGTGGAGGTCGACGGGGCACAGCGGCGCGCGATCTCCTACGAGGCGATGACCGGCCCGGCCGAGCCGGGCGACGAGGTGGTGGTGAACACCGCGGCGGTCGACCTCGGCCTCGGCAGCGGCGGCTTCGACGTCGTGCACGTGAATCTCACCCGCGGCCTCCGCGGGACGGGGGTGGACGGCGCACACGTGATGAAGGCGAACTACACCTCACTCCAGCACGCGGTGGTGCCGGTCGAGGAGCAGGCGGGCGCGCTCGAGCGCCCGCTCGGGAAGCCGGTGGCGGTCACATTCCTGCACGGGCAGCTTCCGTGCGTCGCGTGGCAGGCCGCACAGGCACGGCCGCACGCTCGCATCGGCTTCGTTCAGACCGCCGGCGGAGCCCTTCCGGGCGAGCTCTCACGGACCGTGGCCGATCTCACCGAGCGGGGCTTGATCGCCGGCCACATCACGGCCGCCGCGGCATTCGGCGGCGGCCACGAGGCGATCTCGACCGCCGGCGGCCTCCACGCCGGGCTCACCGTGCTTGGCTGGGATGCCGCCATCGCCGGCCCTGGCC
>JACCYP010000127.1 GCA_013696425.1 Thermoleophilaceae bacterium | reverse complement strand
CGCGAGCAGCAGGTGGGCTCGCCCGCGGAGCTCTCGATGGCAACGACGCTCTTCTCCAACGCGAACGCCGCGGTGCGCCGCCGCTTCCTCGAGGAGTTCCCGTTCGTGGAGGACATCATCATGAGCGAGGATCAGGAGTGGTCGCGTCGGGTGCTCCTTGCCGGCCACGCGCTGCGCTATGAGCCGCGTGCCGCCGTCAGGCACTCGCACCCCTACACCGTGCGGTCGGCCTTCAGGCGCTTCTTCGACTCCGGGGTCTCATCCGAGCGCGCCTACATGGCCGGCGGGAGGCCCGCGGGCTCGGTGCTGCGCCGCCGGGCGATGGAGTACGCGCGCGGCGAGCTGCGCTGGCTGTGGCGCAGCGGCAACCGCCGCTGGATTCCCTACGCGGCCGTCTACGAGGGCGCGAAGTTCATCGGGCTGCAGCTCGGCGCGCGACACCAGCGGCTTCCGCTCGGCTTGAAGCGGCGAATGAGCGCGCTGCCGTCGTACTGGACGTGATCCCCCGGAACGCAGGGTGGCATCGGCAACAAAATGCCGCTATCAGCAGTATCATGCCGATATGGACTTCGCCCGCCCCTTGCGTGTAATCACCCCGACGCTCGACGGTGACGTGCTCACGACGCTGGCGGGCGCCGAGAGCGAGTTCACGGGCCGGCAGCTGAGCCGGCTGGTTGCGGCGGGGTCCGAGCGAGGGGTCCGTGACGCCCTCGATCGGCTTGTCCGGCAGGGCATCGTCAACATGCGCCCGGCGGGTGCTTCGAAGGTGTATGAGCTGAATCGCGAGCACCTCGCGGCCGCGCCGGTCGTCGCGCTCGCCGAGATGCGCGCGGAGCTCCTGCAGCGGTTGACGGCCGCGTGCCGCGCTATGGAGCCGCGTCCGCTCTTCGCGCTGGTGTTCGGCTCGGTGGCTCGGGGCGCGGCCTCCGAGGAGAGCGACCTCGACTTGCTCCTGGTGAGTCCTTCGATGGCTCCCTCACAGATGGGGCAATGGGAGGAAGCGGTCTTCCGGCTGCAGCGGAACGCAAGCTCGTGGACGGGGAACGACACCCGGGTGTTGGAGTACGACGAGTCAACGATCCGAGCCGAGGGCGAGAAGGACCCGGTGCTGGATGAAGTGGCTCGCGACGGCGTGCCCCTGGTCGGCAGGCTGGGCGAGTTCCGCAGGCTTGTCACGGGAGCGATCAGGTGACTCGCGTCCGCGATTGCAGCGCGCAGGTGATCGATGGGCGCCAGAAGAAGGCTGAGGCGTTTCTCGATTCCGCCGAGGTCGATGCCGACATGAGCCCCGACGTCAGGGTCACTCTCCTCATCCATGCGGGCATCGCGGCATCGGACGTGCTCTGCTGCCGGTCGCTCGGCCACTACGTGCAGGGCGAGAGCCACAACGAGGCCATCAAGGAGCTCGAGAAGGTGAATCGCAAGCTTGCGCGCGACCTCGGGCTCCTGCTCGGAATGAAGACACGCGCCGGCTATGGCCACTCGCCCGTGAGCGGCGCGGATGCCAAGCGAGCCGCAAGAGCCGCGACGCGCCTGGTGGAGGCAACTCGGTGAGTCGGCCCCTCGCTACCCTGCCCCGGCGCGCGGGTTTGACTTTCTGATGAGCACAGTCGAGACACCCAGCGGCGCCTCGGCGGCGCCCGGTCCGGATTCACGAGCCCTAACCGTCTCCGTCGTGATTCCCTGCCTGAACGAGGCGGAATCGATCGCCGAGTGCGTGACGCGGGCGCGCACGGCCATGGACGGGGCAGGCATCAGCGGCGAGGTGGTGGTGGCTGACAACGGCTCCACGGACGGCTCGCCGGAGCTCGCCGAGGGCGCGGGCGCGCGGGTGATCCCCGAGCCGCGCAAGGGCTACGGCAGCGCATACCTGGCGGGCATGGGCGCGGCCCGCGGCGACTACATCGTGATGGCCGACGCCGACCTCACCTATGACTTCGCGGAGATCCCGGCCTTCGTCGAGCCGCTCGAGGACGGCGCCGACCTCGTGATGGGCTCGCGCCTCAAGGGCAAGATTCACCCGGGCGCGATGCCGCCGCTGCACCGCTACGTGGGCAACCCGATCCTGACGGGCATCCTCAACCTCTTCTTCCGCACCGGCGTCTCCGACGCCCACTGCGGGATGCGCGCCTTCCGCCGCGACCTGCTGCCGAAGCTCGACCTGCGCACCACCGGGATGGAGTTCGCATCCGAGCACGTGATCCGCTCCTCGAAGCTCGGCCTCGACATCCGCGAGATCCCGATCGAGTACCACCCGCGGGCGGGGGAGTCGAAGCTGTCCTCCTTCTCCGACGGCTGGCGCCACCTGCGCTTCCTGCTCGTGCACAGCCCGACGTGGCTGTTCGTGATCCCCGGCGCGGCAATGCTGCTCGCGGGCCTCGTGGCCACGCTGCTCGTGCTCGGCGAGGTGAGCACGTTCGGTGAGCGCTTCCACACCCTGATCGCCGGGGCGATGCTCGCGATCATCGGCTCCCAGATCATCCAACTCGGCCTCTTCTCGCGCACCTACGCCGCCTACTACCTCGGCGAGCACGACCCGCTGTTCGACACGTGGCGCGAGCGCCTGCGGCTCGAGCACGGTCTGATGCTCGGCGGGCTGCTCACCCTTGCGGGCCTCGCCTGCGTCGTGGTCGTGTTCGGGGTCTGGGCCTCCGACGGCTTCGGCAGGCTCGAGCAGGAGAAGCTGCTCGTCGTCGGAGCGACCCTGCTGGTGCTCGGCATCCAGACGGTGTTCGGGGCCTTCTTCCTCTCGATTCTCGGCCTGCGCCGCCGCCAGCCGACCCAGGAGGAACCGGGCCCGATGCACCCGGCCTGAGCGCTCAGCAGGGCGGCTCGGGCGCCTCGCGCTCGAGCACGACGGGCCCGAACCGGTCCGGTACCGCGTCGCCGGGGCGCAGGGAGCGGCGCGAGCGGCGCACCACCACGG
>JACCYP010000112.1 GCA_013696425.1 Thermoleophilaceae bacterium | reverse complement strand
CCACGAAGCGCCTGATCGATGCCCGCAGCTCCTCGTGCTCCTCCCCGAACGGCGGGATGATCCCGGCCGCCTTGGCGGGCGGGACCCCCTGGGTGAACTCGCGTGTGCTCACAGCGTCGTGTGACCGCGGCCGGAGTGGTCGAAGCCGAGCAGGTTGCCGCTGCGGTTCTTCGGGCCCGAGTGGTGGTAGGCGCGCACCTCGGCGATCTTCCCATCCTCGAACCGGAACCACTCCGTTCCCCGGTCGAGACGGCGCTCGCCCGACTGCGGATCACGCCAGGTCATCGACCACTCGATCACCGCCTGCTCGCCGTCGTCGATCCCGTTCTCGAAGTGCCACTGGCCGTCGATCTGCTCGACCGCGAGCTTCGTGTTCTGCGCGATGGCCTGCGCCCCCTCGTGTGGGCCGAGGCGCGTGTAGTAGTGGGTCGCGTCCGCGGTGAAGTGCTCCGCCACGCGGTCCGGATCGCCCGTGTTGAGGGCCTGGTAGTAGGAGCGGACGTGGTCGAGCAGCGCGCCGATGCGGGGATCCTCGCAGGCTCGCGGGGCTTTTCGCGGCCGGGCGCCCAGGGCGGCGTGGGAAACGCCCGCCTCACCGGCAGAGACATAGGCGAGACCCAACCGACACTGGCGGGATGGGGGGGTTGGGGCTTACCTTCGAGCTATGAAAGGGACTTCGCTCGCACTCGCGCTTCTGCTCACCTCGAGCCCGGCCGTGCCGGTGCTCATGCAGTCGAACCTGTACAAGGTCTGGAAGTCCGGCGCCTGAGCACACTGCGGGCCATCCTCGCCGCGGCGGCGCTCCTGGCGCTCGCCGCGGCGCCGGCCCTCGGCCACTCCGAGTGGATCGACCCGAAGCCGCGCACGCCGCTTGCGCAGAAGGTCGGCCCCTGCGGCGGTGAGGAGCGCGGCCGGCCGGTGCTCACGATGCCGGCCGGCGGCGAGCTCACCGTCCGGTGGAAGGAGACCACCGACCACCCGGGCTACTACGTGATTCGCTTCTCCGCAAAGGGCGACCGGAACTTCACGACGCTGAAGAACCGGATACCCGACCGCAGGATCCCGAGCGGCCAGCGCCAGAACGTCTACAAGACGACGATCTCGCTGCCGAACACGCCCACGGACGAGGGCACCCTCCAGCTCCAGCAGTACATGAGCGAGAAGCCGCCCGGCCAGCGCTACTACTACTCGTGCGGACCTGCGGCTGACCGAAGCCTCCGACTGACGCTAGGCCGAGGGGTCGATCACGGTCAAGCCCTTGAAGCGGGCGCCGTAGAAACCGCGGTCGCGCGTCAGCAGCCTGTCCGCGTGGGTCGCGGCGTGAGCTCCAATCAGGAAGTCGGCGACGATGCGGTCGCGGCCTGCGCTGCCGCGCCGGTGCTTGCGCCACAGCGCGCCGGCGTCGACCGCGGTGATCACGTCGTTGGCCGAAAAGTCGAGCCCGAGACGCGTGAGGGCCTCGTGCCCCTGAGCCCGGCTCTCGAAAGCCGCGGCGATCTCGGCCCACACCACCTCGCACGCGATGATCGCGCCGCGCGACCTGGCATCGCGGAGGGCGTGGCGAGACCGTTCGCCGAACTCTGGATCCGCCGTGAACACGTCCAGCAGGACGTTCGTGTCGACGGCGGTGACCAGCTCCTAGCCTCCGCGTGCGCCCGCGATGAATTCATCGACGCCGCCCGGCAGGGCGAGCGTGCCGTAGAGCTCGTCGACGGGATCGCGGTCAGACGCCTTCGACGCCACGATCCGGCCGTCTTCTTCCTCGAGCTCGAGCACTTCACCGGCGCGTATGCCGAGTCGCTCGCGAAGACGCTTGGGGATCGTCACCTGCCCCTTGTCGGACACTCTCGCTTTCATTCCAACTCTAAGTGTAGGAATTCAGAAAGTGCTTGTCCAACTACAGCCCGTAGGACTTACCGATCACCTCGAGCATCACCTCGTCGGTGCCGGCGCCGATGCGGTTCAGGCGCATGTCGCGCCATACCCGCTCGACCCCGTACTCGCGCATGTAGCCGGCGCCGCCGTGGATCTGGATGCATTCGTCGGCCACCTCGACGGCGATGCGTGAGGCGTACAGCTTGGCCATCGAGATCTCGCGGACGGGGTACTCGCCGTTCTGGAACCGCCACGCGGTGGTGTAGACCATCTGACGGGCAGCCTCGATCTTCGTCGCCATCTCGGCGAACTTGTGCCGCTGCACCTGGAACTTGCCGATCGGGCGACCGAACGCGGTGCGCTCGCCGGCGTACTGGAGCGTCTTGTCGAAGCAATACTGCGCGCCGGCCACACAGCCCGCGGCGCCGATCAGCCGCTCGCCCTGGAGCTCCCACATGATGTGGTAGAAGCCCTTGCCGATCTCGCCGAGCACCGCTTCGTTCGGCACGCGCACGTCCTGGAAGGCGAGCAGCGCCGTGTCCGAGGCGTGCATGCCTAGCTTCTCGAGCTTCTTCTCGCGGATCACGCCTTCGGTGTCCATGTCGACGAGGAACAGCGTGAATCCGTCGTAGCCCGCGTCCGGATCGGTCTTGGTCACGAGCACGATGAAGTCCGAGCGGTGGCCGTTGGTGATGTAGGTCTTCGAGCCGTTGATCACCCAGTCGTCGCCGTCGCGCACCGCGCGCGTCTTGATGCCGGCGACGTCGGAGCCCGCGTCGGGCTCGGTGATGCCGATCGAGGAGATCTTCTCGCCGCGGATGCAGGGCGCGAGGTAGTTCTGCTTCTGCTCCTCGGTGCCGAACAGATGGATCGGTGGGGTGGCCATGTCCGTGTGGACCGCGATGCCCATGGCGAGACCGCCGCACTGCGCCTTCGGCATCTCCTCGGCGAGCACGAGGTTGGCGTAATAGTCCCCGCCCTGGCCGCCGTACTCCTCGGGGTAGGAGAGGCCGAGGAAGCCGAGCTCGCCCATACGCGGGAAGACCCAGTCCTCGAAGTACTTCTCCTCCTCCCAGCGCTCGGCGTGGGGGGCCAGCTCCTTGGTGACGAAGGACCCGATCGACTCCCGGAGGCGGTCGTGCTCCTCGGTGAAGATGAAGTGCTTGCGGCTGGACCCGTGGTCGGGCTTGAGCACGGACTCGGCGGTGGCGGCCAATCTGTTCCTTTCGCTGCGCTACAGGGCTGCGGCGAAAGTTAGCAGTAGCACTTCCTACTTTCTATGCGGTCATCGTCGGCCTCGAACCCGGCCAACGAGTCCTCGATCGCCACGAGCGGATCCGCGTCGCCGACCTCGGCGCGCGATTCCACACCGCGCTCACGCAGGCTCTCGACCGCGAGCGCGAGGCGCTCCTCGGCCGCGTGGAAGGCCGCGTCGGTGTCGGAGACGTAGTGGCGCAGGCGCGTATTGAGGGCGGGCGCGATCACGAGCACCTCGCTGTCCTCGCCCGCGATACGCGCTATCTCGTCGAGCAGCGCGGGGCAGGGACAGGTTTCGTTTGCGACGACCAGGATTCGTGCGGCCATTTCGTCTCCTCGGTGGGGGAGCCGAGCATTGCGCGTGGAGGGCGGTCCGTGGGGTGCCCGTAAGGGGGTCGTCACCCCGGGGTAAGCGGCCGGTAAGGCGGGCCGGCCTAGAAATCTTCGGGAAGTACCGCGTTCAGGGCAAGCGCGGAGCTGAACGCCGCTACCTCGTCCTCGATGCGCGCGGCCTCGAGCGCGAGCATCTCGTCGACGATCGCGTCCTCGTCCTGGTCGAGCGCCTCCTCGAGACGGTCGACCTCCTCCTGGGTGAACACCCCGTAGGTATGCGCCCAGCAGTTGGGGCAGCGCAGCTCGACGGCCCATGCGTCGGTGCCGACGCGGGACCAGTCGAGGGGATGGACGAGATCGGCGTTGCACTCGTCGCAGTGGTGCAGGTCATCGCCGGAGGCCGGTGTGACGAGCGGTAGCTGGAGTTGATCGATCTGGGGCGGAGGCATGAAGTTGTCGTGGTTGGTCGCCATGGCAGCGACTGTGATCCCGGCCGGAACCCTTCCGGGAAAGGCCAGGTAACGGGCGAGTAACGGTTCCTTCGGTGCCGTCTCGCGCGCGGATCAGTAAGGATCCGCCCGTGGCCTTCGACACGCTCCTCTACGAGGTCGACGCCGGCGTGGCGACGATCTCGCTGAACCAGCCGGATACGCGCAACGCGCTCTCGAACGAGCTGCTCGAGGAGCTGATTGCCGCCTACGGTCAGGTCCGCGACGACGAGGCCGTGCGCTGCGTGGTGCTCACCTCGACCCACGAGAAGGTCTTCTCGAGCGGCGCAAACCTGGCGGGCTTCGGTGCCGACGTGCCGCTCGTGCACAAGCACTTCGCCTCGGACAAGCTCGTGGAGATCTTCCAGCTGATCGGGCAGATCGGGAAGCCCTCGATCTGCGCCGCGAACGGGCACGTGCTGGCGGGCTCGCTGGGCATCGCGCTCGCGCATGACCTGATCGTGGCCAAGGACACCGCATCGTTCGGCACGCCCGAGATCAACGTCGGGGCCTTCCCCTTCATGATCATGGCGCTGATCTACCGCAACGTCGGGCGCAAGAAGACCAACGAGCTGCTGCTGCTCGGCGACCGCATCGATGCCGCCGAGGCGGAGCGGATCGGGATCGTGAACAAGGTCGTGCCAGCCGCGGAGTTCGATGCCGCCGTGGGCGAGTGGGCCGCGAAGCTCGCGGCGAAATCCCCGGTGGTCATGCGCCTCGGCAAGGACGCGATGTTCCGCCAGATGGACATGCCGCTGCTCGACGCGCTCGAGTACCTCCACGCCCAGCTCACGATCACGATGTCGACGGAGGATCTCGTCGAGGGAGTCACTGCGTTCTTCGAGAAGAGGGACCCTGAGTGGAAGGGTCGCTGAGGCCCATACATCTCGCCTGCCGGATCGCCGAGCGGGCGGAGGCTCCGGTCCGCGGAGCCGAGGTGCTCGCCGAGAAGCTCGGCGCGCGCACGATCGGCTCGGGCGCGAGCGCCCGCGAGACGGGCTGGGAGGAGGACCTGCGCGACGCGCGCGGGTGCCTGCTCGAGGCGGGCGGACAGGTCGAGGATGCGCTGGCGGCCGGCGATATGCCGCTGCTGATCTCGAGCGACTGCGCAGTGGGGCTCACCACGCTCGCGGCCGCTCTGCGCGACCGGCCCGAGGCGCGCGTGCTCTGGCTCGACGCGCACGGCGACTACAACACCCCCGGTACGACCTCGAGCAACTTCCTCGGCGGCATGGGGCTCTCCGGCGCAGTGGGGGAGTGGGACTCGGGTCTCGCCGAACCCGTGGCGGCCGAGCGGGTGGTGATCGCCGGCGTACGCGACCTCGACCCCCCTGAGCGCGAGTTGCTCGAGCGCAGCGCCGTGACCGTGATCGGCGCCAGCCTCGAGACGCTCGTCTACACCCAGAACGCGATCGACGGCGCACCCGTGTTCGTGCACCTCGACCTCGACGTGCTCGACCCAGAGGACCACCCGGCCTGGATGCCGGCGGAGAACGGTCTCCGCGCCGACAAGGTCTACGACCTGCTCGAGGCCGTGGCCGACGAGTCGGAGATCCTCGGCCTCACGGTCACCGATGCGGATCCGGACCCGCGCGCGGTCGACGTCGCGCTGCACGTGATGGATCCGCTGCTGGCGGGGCGGACCGTGGCGTGAAGTTCGGCGTCGCCCACTTCCTCACCGACTACGGCGTGGGGGCGGCGGAGCTCGCTCTCATGGTCGAGGAACGTGGCTTTGAGTCGTTGCTCGTGCCCGAGCACACCCACATCCCGGCACACCGCGCGACGCCCTATCCAGCCGGCGGGGAGCTGCCGCAGGAGTACTCGCACACGCTCGACCCGTTCGTGGCGCTCGCCACGGCGGCGGCGGTCACGAAGGAGCTGCGGATCGGCACCGGCATCTGCCTCGCGATCGAGCACGACCCGATCGTGCTCGCCAAGCAGGTCGCCTCACTCGACCACGAGTCCGGCGGGCGCTTCATCTTCGGGGTGGGGGCCGGCTGGAACGAGGAGGAGATGCGCAACCACGGCACCGACCCGGCGCGGCGCTTCGGCGTCCTGCGCGAGCGCGTCGAGGCGATGAAGGCGATCTGGTCCCAGGACGAGGCCTCCTACCACGGCGACCACGTGAACTTCGACGGCATCTGGTCGTGGCCGAAGCCGGTGCAGAAGCCCCACCCGCCGATCCTCCTCGGC
>JACCYP010000102.1 GCA_013696425.1 Thermoleophilaceae bacterium | reverse complement strand
ACCTACGGGATCGTCGTCGAGGAGGTCGGCCGCGGCGACAGCGCGATGCGCACCGTCATCTCGGTGCAGACCTCGCTGGTCTGCAGCTCGATCCTCAAGTTCGGCACCGAGGAGCAGAAGCAGAAGTGGCTGCCCGCGCTGTGCTCCGGCGAGGCGCTCGGCTGCTTCGGCCTCACCGAGCCGAACACGGGCTCCGACGCCGCCAACCTCTCGACGCGGGCGAAGAAGATCGACGGAGGCTGGTCGATCTCCGGCCAGAAGCAGTGGATCTCGATGGGGAACTTCGCCAAGGTCGCGATGATCTTCGCCCAGACCGATCCTGAGCTGAAGCACAAGGGCCTCGCCTGCTTCCTCGTCCCGACCGACAACGACGGCTTCTCCTCGAGCGAGATCCACGGCAAGCTCGGCCTGCGCGGCTCCGACACCGCGGAGCTCTCGCTCGACGCGGTCGAGGTCGGCGACGACGCGATGCTCGGCCAGGTCGGCGAGGGCTTCAAGGTCGCCATGACCTCCCTGGACTCCGGTCGTTTCTCCGTCGCATCCGGCTGCGTCGGTATCTGCCGCGGCTGCGTCGAGGCCTCGGTGGCCTATTCGAAGGAGCGGATCCAGTTCGACCGCCCGATCGCGAGCTTCCAGCTCGTGCAGGCGATGATCGCCGACATGGTGGTGGACACCGACGCCGGCCGCTCACTGGTCTGGCGCGCGGGCTGGCTGAAGGACATGAAGCGCCCGAACACGACGGAGACCTCGGTCGCCAAGCTCTTCACGACGGAGGCGGCGGTGCGCAGCGCCAACACCGCGATCCAGGTGCACGGCGGGTCCGGCTACGTCGACGACTACCCGGTGGAGCGCTACCTGCGCGACGCGCGCGTGACGACCCTCTACGAGGGCACGTCTCAGATCCAGAAGCTGATCATCGGTCGCGCCTACACCGGCATCAATGCGATGACCTAGCGGGTGGCAGAGCCGCTCGTCCTAGCCGAGGTTCGCGACGCCGTCGGCATCGCCACGCTGAACCGCCCCGAGGCGCGCAACGCGCTCTCGCCGGAGCTGATGGAACTGCTCGCCGCGACCGTCGAGGCCTGGGACGCCGACGAGGCGGTGCGCTGCATCGTGATCGCCGGGACCGACGACTTCTTCGCCTCCGGCGCCGACGTGAAGGCGATGAGCGAGCGCACCTTCCAGGAGGCGCTCGTGACTCCGACGGCCAGGTTCTGGCCACGGCTGGCGGCCGTCCGCACGCCGATGATCGCCGCCGTGTCCGGCTACGCGCTCGGGGGCGGCTGCGAGCTGGCGCTGCTCTGCGACATGCTCGTCGCCTCAGAGACCGCCGAGTTCGGTCAGCCCGAGGTTCTGCTCGGGATCATCCCCGGAGGCGGCGGCACACAGCGGCTGGCGCGCGTCATCGGCAAACAGCAGGCGATGGAGATGGTCCTCACCGGCCGGAGGGTGCCCGGGGCCGAGGGCCACGCGATGGGGTTCGTGAACCAGGTCGCGAAGAAGAGCTCTTGGCTGGAGGAGGCGATCGAGCTCGCCCAGGTGGTGGCTGCCCGGCCGCCGATCGCCGCACGGCTCGGCAAGCAGGCGGTGCTCGCCGCCGAGGAGACGCCGCTCACCGCGGGACTCGAGCAGGAGCGGCGGCTGTACGAGATCGCGATGGCCACCGAGGACCGCATCGAGGGCATGAACGCCTTCCTCGAAAAGCGCCCGCCCTCCTTCAGGGGCCGCTAGGCGGCGCCGCGCGGCCCCCTGCAGGGGGCCGCGCATCGCGCCTGGGTCACCCGGTGACCGTGTCCCCACGGTCGCTCCTACGCACGACGAGGTCGTACATGAACAGGAGCACGAGCGCGCCGCCGATGGCGATCAGCCAGGTCCCGATGCTGAAGAAGCTGCCGAGCCCCCCGAGGCCGGCGGCAGATGCCACGAGGCCACCGAGCAGAGCGCCGACGACTCCCACCAACAGCGTTCCGAACACGCCGCCGGGTTCGTCGCCCTTCCACAGCGCCTTTGCGATCGCTCCGGCGATCAGTCCGAGAATTATGAAGGCGATGATGCCCATTTGTTCCTCCTTGAATCTTCGTTTCCCAATGGATATCCGCTCTTGCGCGCTACTTCGATGGGTGGCACTCCCCATTTGGCTCACGCCCGCGCCGGCTAGCATGGGCTGCATGGGAAAGCAGATGGAAGGCGATAACCCCTCACGGCGGAAATCCGCGCGCAAGGCCCGTGAAGCCGGCGACACCGCCAGCGAGAGGGGCGCCACCACCGGCGCCTCCAAACAGCGCCGGCATCTACGGAGAAGCGCCGACCCCGACGCGAAGCTGGCGTCGATACAACGAGGTGAGGCGAAGGTGGCCGGCAAGGACGTCCCGGCCCCGCTCCGAGGCAAGGGCCGGCGCAAGGAGCCGCCCGCCGAGGACGCCTGACCTAGGAGCCGGCCGGCTGCTCCTCGCGGCGCTCCGGGCGCGCCCGCAGGTACCCGGCGGCGCGGGCCAGCACGGCAGCGATCGGCACGGCGACGATCGCCCCGATGACTCCGGCCAGCCCCCGAGGGTCTGCCAGGAGAGGGCTCCGATCTCCCCGAGGTCCTCTCGTGCGTGCGACGGGAACAGCCCCACCACCCAGGCCCAGACTCGCTCTCCATCCTTGAGCAAGAAGAACGTCAGCACCAGCCCGAGCGCGAGCCCGAAGGCCACTTCGAGGAAGATCAGGGCGCCGGTGAAGAGCCCGCTCGCGATGACCTCTCCGTTGTCGCGGACCTGGTCGAAGCCACGGTCGACGTATTCCTCGAGCTGGCGCTCGCTCAGGTTCACGGGACCCTCGAGCAGCCAGTCACCCACATCCCCCACGCCCTGGCGGAGACCGGTTTCGAGGTCGTCGAGCTGGTCCACGAAGGGCGGGACGAGCGCGGCGAAGATCGCCCCGAGGCTCGCCAAACTCGCGGCGAGCACGACCGCGGCAGCCACGCCCGCGTTCCACCCGGCCTCAGCCATAGCGCCGGGGGACGCAGCAGGGCCGTCGCAAACAGTGCGAAGAACAAAGCAAGCACCACGAGTCGCAGCTCGACCAGCGCAAGCGCGAGCACCACGGTGGCAGCGGCAATCACCAGGAGCCGCCAGCTCCAGGCCGCCGCGAGAGTGAGGGTCGCGGGCAGCCGTGACGCGTCTATGTCGGCGTGCTGCCCGCGCATCTGCGGCGGCTACTTCTTCTCGGGATCTGGAATCTGGCCGGCGAGTATGCCAGAGGCTCGGTTCCTTTCGATGGGTGCGTCCACCCATTCCGCGCTCGCAGGCTTGCCGAGAAGCCCCCGGCATCGGGCGCCCACCCGGTGCTGGTCGTGAACGCCCGGCCGACGGAGCCGTTGGTCAGACGCGAACCCGCGCGAGAACCTCCATCCGGTCGCGGAAGTCGGGCGTCACGAGCCTGTCGGCCAGGCCCACGGCCTGCGCCGCCCTGACGCCCGCCGCAGCCACCGGTGGGGCGTAGCCCGCCAGGCGATAGATGTAGTAGCGGGACGAGAACGTCTTGGGAGCCGTCGAGATCCACTCGGCGGTGAAGTTGTGGCGGTCGAGCAGTCGCGCGAGCGACTCACGGGAGAAGTACTGGACATGGGTCGGCAGCACCGACCACCACTTCGTACCCATGCGCCTGGCCACCGCACTGCCCGCGTCCGGAAGCTGAAGGTAGAGGACCCCTCCGGGCTTCAGCAGCTTGCGCACGCGGTCGAGCGACTCCCCCGGCCGCGGCAGGTGCTCGATCACGTCGGCCATCACGACGGCGTCATAGGCGTGGGCGGGGAGGTCGGCACCCTCCATCGTCTCGGTGCGCACGTCGAGGCCGAGGCGGTCGCGTGCAAACGCCGACGCGTACTCGGACGGCTCGATCCCCACCGTCTCCCAGCCGCGGGCCTTCGCCTCGGAGGGAAGGAAGCCGACCCAGCAGCCGAGATCGAGCAGTGCGCCGCGGGGCACGTGCTTCTCGATCCGCTCGACAGCCCGGCGGGCCGTGGCGCGCTGGCCGTCCTCCTCCTGCACGTACGCGTCGTCGGCGGCCTCCTCGTAGCCCTCGTCGAGATCCTCGACCGTGGGCATCTCCTCGACCTGGGCGTGCCCGCACACGGAACACTTCACGATGTCGGCGGGAGCTGTGCCGTAGGACTCCGTCGTGGGCCGCAGGCTCTCATCATGCGACTTGTTCACCGACAGGTAGGGCTCAAGCGCATCCGCCCCACACACGACGCAGGTCATACTCGCGCCCTCATGGCAGACGCACCGCAACGGCTGGGTGTCGTGGGCGCGGGGACGATGGGCGCGGGCATCGCGCAGCTCGGAGTCCTCGCGGGCATGGACACACTCCTACACGATCCCGTCCCGGACGCGCTTTCCCGCGGCGGGGAGTCGATCGCGAAGAACCTCGCGAAGGGCGCCGAACGCGGGCGCTGGAGCACGGACGACGCCGATGCCGCGAAGGAGCGCCTCACCCTGTGCCCCGAGCTCGCCGGCCTCGCCTCATGCGAGCTCGTGATCGAGGCCGCGCCCGAGCGCACCGAGCTCAAGCGCGAGCTCTTCGCCGCGCTCTCCGGCGTGCTCGAGGATCCCGCGGCGGTCATCGCCTCGAACACCTCGTCGATCCCGATCACGGCGCTCGCCGGCGGCGCCGAGCGGCCGGAGAACGTGGTCGGCATGCACTTCTTCAACCCGGCGCCGCTGATGAAGCTCGTGGAGATCATCCCCGCGGCCCAGAGCTCCGAGCGCGCCGTGGCCGTGACCACCGCCACGGGCGAGGCGATGGGCAAGCGTACGATCCTCGCCCAGGACGGCCCCGGCTTCATCGTGAACCGCTGCGGGCGCCCGTTCTACACCGAGGCGCTGCGCCTGTTGCAGGAGCGCGTGGCCACCCACGAGCAGATCGACCGCATCTGCCGGATGGCCGGGGGCTTCCGGATGGGCCCGTTCGAGCTGATGGACATGGTGGGCATCGACGTGGGTTTCGAGGTCGCGAAGTCCTTCACCGAGCTGTCCTTCGGCGAGCCGCGCTGGCGCCCCAACCCGATCCAGGCGCGGATGGTGTCCGCCGGCTGGTTCGGGCGCAAGAGCGGGCGCGGCTACTACTCCTACGAAAACGGCCAGCATCGCACCGCTGATCCCGAGCCGCAGGATGCGCCCAGCGGGCCGGCGAACGTCGCGGAGCTGCGCGAGGCCGTCGACGGGATCGAGTTCTACGCTGTCGACCCGCTCGGCTCGCTCGTCGAGGTGCCGGGCGAGCGGGACCCCGCGGTCGAGGCGCGCTTCGCGGACCTCGGCTTCCACGTCGAGTGGGTCGGCCGCGCACCGGCGGGCGTGCTCGGCCGGATCGTGGCGGGGCTCGTGAACGAGGCGTGCTTCGCGATCGGGGAGGGCGTCGGATCGGCGGCGGACATCGACGCCGGGCTCGAGCTCGGCCTGAACCACCCGCGCGGTCCGCTCGCCTGGGGCGAGCTGATCGGCTTCGACGCCGTGTTCGCCATGCTGAACGAAATCTGGCAGGAGCGCCGCGAGGAGCGCTACCGCCCGGCGCCGGAGCTCGTGAGGTGGGCCCGTGGCGACGGCTGACGTGACGGTGCTCTCGCTGGGCCGTGAGGGGACGAGCGCGAGCGAGTACATCGCGGAGATCCAGCGCCGCCTCTCGGCCCAGGACCGCGTGAAGTTCCAGATGCACGCGATGGGCACCTCGCTCGAGGGCGAGACCGGCGACATCCTCGCCGTGGTCGGCCAGATCCACGCCGTGCCGTTCGAGCTGGGGATCGAGCGCGTCTACACCGTGCTGAAGCTCGACGAGCGCCGCGACCGTCCCGGCCAGACGCTCGAGGACAAGGTGCGCTCGGTCGAGGCGCGGCTCAGCGCTTCAGAGTGAGGGACTGAGCAATTCGTCCACGCCCTGCGCGTGCGCGTCGGTCGTGAAGCACATCGGTTCCGCGAACTCCTCCATCGTGATCGCCTGCTCCCAGCTCATGTCGGCGGCCTGGCGCAGCAGCGGCTTCATCATCGCGAGCACGTGGCGGGGCAGGCGCTCGACCCGCTCGGTCCACTTGAGCGCCGCCGGCATCAGCTCGTCGTGGGCGACGAGCTCGTTGCCAATGCCCAGCTCGAACGCCTCGGCACCCGCGAGCGGCGCGCCGCGGGCGAACAGGCCGAACGCGCGCTGGTAGCCGAGCCGGCGCGTTAGGTGCCACGAGTTGCCGACCTCGGGAATCAGGCCGATCCGCCCGAACGCGGGCACGATCTGCGCGCGCTCGGAGAGCACCACCACGTCGCAGGCGAGCGCGAACGCGAGCCCCACGCCGGCGGCGGGGCCGTTGACGGCGGCGATGAAGGCCTTGTCGGTGCGGGTGATGGTGCGCGCCACGCCGCCGAACGCGTTGCGGATCCAGCGCCAGATGTCGGTCGCGCCCTCCCCGCCCTCGAGCATCGGGCGCGCGCCGTCGACCATCAGACGCAGGTCGCCGCCCGCGGAGAACGCCGGGTCCGCTCCCGTGAGCACGATCGCGCGCAGCCGCGGATCGCGGGCGAGCTCCTCCAGCGCATCTAGCAGCCCGATCGTGAGTGGAGCGCTCAGCGGGTTCAGGCGCCCGGGCTCGTTCATGGTCACGGTGGCGTGGGCGCCGTCGCGCTCCACCAGCACGAGACCCTCCGCC
>JACCYP010000086.1 GCA_013696425.1 Thermoleophilaceae bacterium | reverse complement strand
GCCCCAACCCAGGCGAGGAGCTGAACCCCGGGGACGAGACGCCCGCCCGCCTCGCCGCCTCCGCCATCGTGCTCCGCGACGGGGACGACGGGGTGGACGTGCTGCTCGTGCAGCGCAACCCCGACGCATCGTTCATGGGCGGCGCGTGGGTGTTCCCGGGCGGCTCGGTGCACGACTCCGACGACGGCGAGAGGGGCGCGGCGCTGCGGGAGCTCGAGGAGGAGGCCGCGCTCGCGGTGAGGGACCCGGACGAGCTCGTGGCGTTCTCGCGCTGGGTGACCCCCGCCGAGGTGAAGAAGCGCTTCGACACATGGTTTTTCGTCATGCGTGCGCCCCAAGGGCAGGAGCCGAAGGTCGATGACGCCGAGTGCGTCGACTTCCGCTGGATTTCCCCGCGCGGGGCGCTCGAGGCGGGGGAGCGCGGCGAGCTGCTGCTGGTCTTCCCGACCATCAAGCATCTCGAGCAGCTCGCGGAGCTCGAGTCGGTGGACCATGCGCTCGAGGTCGCCCGCGGCCGGACGGTGGAGCCCGTCCAGCCCCGCGTGATCGTGAAGGACGACCACGCGCAGGTGCTCTTGCCGGGCGAGCCCGGTTACGAGGATTAGATCGGCGGGCATCCGTGCCCGCCCTCTGATCGGAAGCCGCCGTCCCGGCGGCGGTTAGCCTCCATCACTGCATGTCGGTCTCCGTCCAGATCGGGCTCCTCTTCGCCCTGGCCACCGCGTTCGCGTCGATCGTCGGCTTCCTCTACAAGCACAAGGGAGCGGTCGAGTCGCCGCCCGTCGAGTGGCGGCGCCCGGTGCGGACCTCGCTCGCCCTCTTCAGATCCAAGTGGTACGTGCTCGGGATCGTCATCGCGACCGGCTCCTGGGCTCTGCACGTCACCGCACTCGCCCTCGCGCCGATATCGCTCGTGCAGTCCGTGATCGCAGGCGGCCTGGTGCTGCTCACCGTGATCGCCGACCGGCTGTTCGGCTTCGAGGTCACCCGGCGCGAGTGGATCGGCGTCGCCCTGACTGCTGCCGGCCTCGCCTTCCTCGCCGCCACGCTCGGGCGCACCGGCGAGTCGAGCCACTCCGACTTCGGCGACGGCACCATGTCGATCTACCTGGGCGTGCTGGTCTTCATCGGGATGGCCGCGTGGGTCTATGCCTCCGAGGACCGCCGCGGGGCGCCGTGGATGGCGCTCTCGGCGGGCCTGCTCTGGGGCGCCTCCGATGTCGCGATCAAGGGCGCATCCGACGGTCTCGGCGACGGCCTCGTGGGTGTGCTGTTCAGCCCGCTCGCGCTGGTGATCCTCGTGCTCTCGCTGATCGGCCTGGTGGTGTCCGCACGGAGCCTCCAGCTGGGCGACGCCGTGCCGGTGATCGCGATCACGGCGGCCGGCGCGAACGTGGTGACGATCGCATCCGGCCCGCTGGTGTTCGGCGAGCCGCTCCCGGACGAGCCGCTGGGCGTGGCGGTGAGGATGCTCGCGTTCGTGCTCGTGATCGCCGCCGCGGCGCTCACGCCGCCTCCCATCGCGCGCGAGCCGCAAGCCGCGTGAGCGCTCGATGAGCACGGTGCTGTTCATCCCCGGCCTGGGCGGATCTCCGCCCGGCCACTGGCAGTCCCTGTGGGAGGGGCGCGACCGCGACTACCGCCGCGTCGAGCAGCGCGACTGGGAGGCGCCGGACAAGGACGAATGGGTGGCCGCGCTCGCCGAGGCCGTGGCCGGCTGCAAGGAGCGCCCGCTGCTCGTGGCGCATTCGCTGGGCTGCGCAGTCGTAGCCCACTGGGGCGGCGTGGCCTCGGGAGCGCTGCTGGTCTCCCCGGCCGACGTGGACGACGAGGCCCACACGCCGCCCGAGACTCGCTCGTTCGCGCCGATGCCGATGAAGCCGCTCGGCTACCCCGCGATCGTCGTCGCGAGCAAGGACGACCCGTTCGTGACCGAGGAGCGCGCCCGCGCGATGGCAGAGGCCTGGGACGCCCGCTTCCGTTCCGCGGGCAACAGCGGGCACATCAACCTCGACTCCGGCCACGGCCCATGGCCCACGGGAGAGAGCGTGTTCGCGGACCTGCGCTCGCGCGCGACCTAACCGCTACTTCTTTACGTCAACCAGCGGGAGCCGGCTCAACGAAAGCCGTAGACCGAGCTCGGATTCGCATGAGAACGAGTCGCCGCCGGGATCGGGCTTCGCGTCGATCACCACCTCGTGGCCACCGAAGAGCGGCACGAGCTGGGAGTCGAGCAGCACGGGCACGCCGGCGACCTCCCCCACGTGCTCCTCGTTCGGCCCGCGCATGTGGCGCGAGAACAGGAACGGCGCCGTCGAATCGCAGCACCCGTTCCCGATCACGAGCGTGAGGTCCTCGCCCAGCCCCGACCGCACCTGCGCGATCGCGTCGAGAGCGGCTTCCGTGAGCACCACCGAGAGCTCGGCCATCGCGGTTAGGGTACGCCCCGTGCCCGACCAGGACCTGACCGTCGCGGTGACCGGACCCACGGGGGACCTCGGAATCGCGCTCGTGGACGCGCTCGAGCGCTCGCGGGCGGTGAAGAAGATCGTCGGCATGGCGAGGCGTCCCTTCGACCCCGCGTCGGAAGGCTGGAAGAAGACCGAATACCGCCAGGGCGACGTGCTCGACAAGGCGAGCGTGAAGGACGCCCTCAAGGGCGCCGACGTCGTGATCCATCTCGCCTTCTCGGTGCTCGGCGCGGGCGACAAGACGCGCGAGATCAACGTCGAGGGCTCGCGCAACGTGTTCGACCAGGCGGTGCGCAGCCGCGCCAGGCGCATCTGTTACGCCTCGAGCGTGGCCGCCTACGGCTACCGCTCCGAGAACCCGAAGTGGCTCACGGAGGAGGTGCCCGCCCTCGGCACCGACCAACACTTCTACTCACAGCAGAAGGCCGAGGTCGAGCAGGTACTCGCGAAGACGCTCGAGCGCAAGAAGGCGACGCAGGCCTACGTGTTCCGCCCGTGCATCGTCTCGGGCCCGCGCGCGACGATGCTGATCGAGGAGATCCCCTACGTGCAGCTCTCGGAGAGGATGCCCGACGCCGTGCGCAGCCTGCTCGGGCTGATGCCGATCCTCAAGCCGGTCATCCCGGACCCCGGCACGCCTTTCCAGCTGGTGCACGAGGACGACGTGGCGAGCGCATTCGTGTCCGGCGTGCGTGGCGTGGGCGAGCCGGGGGCCTACAACCTCGCCGGCGCCGGCACGCTCACAATGTCCGATATCGCCGACGCGATCGGCTGGTACTCGATTCCCGTGCCCGACCTCGCCGTGAACGCCACCGCCGAGGTGATCTCACGTGTCCCGGCGGCGCCCGAGAAGCTCACGTGGGTCGAGGCCGTGCGCAACCCGGTGCTGATGAAGACCGCACGCGCGAAGAAGGAGCTGCGCTGGAAGCCGAAGTACAGCGGCCGCCAGACCCTACGGGCGCTCATCGACGCGTGGAAGCGCGAAGGGCCCGAGCACTAGTCCTAGAAAACAACTACCGCTGTTAGCTTCAGGACCACGTGGGTAGAATGAAGGCATCGCGACAACCCGCACATACGGAGAAGGGTGTGCCGCTGCGCACGCTCTCGACCTCGTCGGCGAGCGGTGGGCCCTGCTCGTCGTCCGGGAACTGCTCCTGGGGCCCAAGCGGTTCACGGACCTTCGCCGGGGCATGCCCTCCGCCAGCCCGAACGTCCTGTCCCAGCGGCTGCGCGACCTCGAGGTGGCCGGCGTGGTGGCCAAGCGCAGGCTTCCCCCTCCCGCCGCCTCCCAGGTCTACGAGCTCACCGACTGGGGGGTCGATCTCGAGCCCGTCGTGAAGGCGCTCGGGCGCTGGGGGGCGCGCTCCCCTGCGATGCCCCATGGCCAGATTCTCGGCACCGACTCGTTCATCCTCGCCCTGCGCACGATGTTCGACTCAGCGTCCGCGGGCAAGCTCGACGCCACCTACGAGCTGCGAATCGGCGACGACCGCTTCAGCGCGAGCGTCGAGAACGGAGAGTTCGAGGTCGAGCGCGGGAACGGCGATCGGCCCGACGTGGTGCTCGAGGGCGACTCGAGCGCGCTCGCCGCACTCGTGTTCCTCGACGGCGACCTCGCCGAGCTCGAGAAGGCCGGCGATGTGAAGGTCGAAGGCGACCGCGCGGCGGCGCAGGCCCTGTTCGGAGCCTTCCCGCTGCCCGAGCCCGCCGCCGCTTAGTCGGGCCGCGGCTCCGAGAGCAGCACGCCGAACATCTTCCCGTCGGGATCGCGCGTGAGGTCCACATGCACGTGCTTCACCTCGGTGTACTCGTTCAGGCCGTAGCTCGACAGCTCGCGGCCGAGGCCCGACTGCTTGTAGCCGCCGAAGGGCGCGACCTGGTTGATCAGGTGGTGGTCGTTGATCCAGACCGTGCCGGCGCGGATCTGCTTGGCCGTGGTGAGCGCCCGGTCGTGGTCCTCGGACCAGACTGCGGCGGCGAGGCCGTAGATCGTGTCGTTCGCGATCTCGACGGCCTCGCGGTCGTTCTTGAACTTGATCACCGAGAGCACCGGGCCGAAGATCTCCTCCTGCGCGATCGTCATCGAGTTGTCGACCTCGGTGAAGATCGTCGGCTCGTAGAAGTAGCCGCCGCTCTCGTCGAGATGCTCCGGGCGCTTGCCGCCGAGCACGAGCTTGGCCCCCTCCTCCTGGCCGATGCGCACGTAGTTCTCGACCGTCTCGAGCTGCTCGGCGGACACGAGCGGGCCCATGTCGGTCTCGTAGTCGAGCGCGTCGCCGATCTTGATCTGCTTGGCGCGGGCGATCAGCTTCTCCACGAACTCGTCGTGGATCGCCTCCGGCAGCAGCAGCCGCGTGCCCGACTCGCACACCTGGCCCTGGTGGAAGAACGTGGCCCACAGGGCGCCGTCCACGGCGGCGTCGATATTCGCGTCCTCGTAGACGATGTTGGGGCTCTTGCCGCCGAGCTCGAGGGTGCACTTCTTGATCGTGCTCGAGGCCAGCTGCATGATCCGGCGCCCGACGACCGTCGAGCCGGTGAAGGACACCTTGTCGACGTCGGGGTGGGAGGCGAGCTCCTCGCCCACGGTCGCGCCGCCGCCGGTGATCACGTTCACCACGCCCTTCGGGAGCTCGGTCTCGTCGAGCAGCTCTGCCAGGCGCAGCGCGGTGAGCGGCGTGTTGGACGCCGGCTTCAGGATCACGCTGTTGCCCATCGCGAGGGCCGGCGCAATCTTCCACACGGCCATCACGAGCGGGAAGTTCCACGGGATGATCCCGGCGCAGACGCCCATCGGCTCGCGGAGGACGAAGTTGTAGGAATGGGTGGGGAACTCGACCGGCTCGAGCGGCTCCTGGCGCGGACGGGCGGCCTGGCGCGCGAAGTAGTCCCAGTGGGTGATGCAGTAGCCGAGCACGACGGTGCCGGTGGCGCGGATCGTCATCCCCGACTGCAGCGACTCGAGCTCCGCCAGCTCGTCCTCGTGCTCGGTGAACTTGTCGACGACGGAGCGCATGATGCGCACGCGGTCGTCGGGATCCATGTCGGACCAGACGCCCGACTCGAAGGTCTCCTTGGCCGCGGCGATCGCGCGCTGTGCGTCCTCGCGCCCGCACTTCGGAACGGTGGCGAACACCTCGCCGCTCGAGGGGTTCTCGATCTCGAAGGTCTCACCGCTCGAGGCCTCGACCCACTCGCCGCCGATGTAGTTCTTGTACGCCTTCAAGTCCTGCGTGGGGGCTACAGCCACTTTTCTCCTCCGTAAGGGACCGGGTCCATCTAGCTTACGCTGGTGACGATGCGGCGACTTGCTCTCATCCTTGTGTCTCTACTCGCCCTCCCGGCTGGTGCCCAGGCCGCGTCCGCGAGCGTGGGGAAAGGCCTCGGGCCGGCCTTCCAGGGCGAGAACGTCGTCTACACCCAACGCTCGGGTCTCCGCACGGACCTGAAGTCGCTCTCGCCGGCAGGGCGCAGCGCGAAGCTCGGCACGCTCTTCACCGACGATGACCCGGCCGAGGACGAGGGCGGGGGCAGCAACAGCTTCTCGGCCTCGGCGCTGGCGGCGTCCGACAAGCGGATCGCATACGGCTACTCGAGCCTCTTCAACAAGGTCCGGGGCTTCACGCACAACATCGCGAGCCTCACGCCCGGCGGCGCAGGTGCAACGGTGGCGAGCCAGACCGGCGACGAGTTCAGCGGACCGTGGTGCGGGCCCGACATCGACTTCGGCGGCTTTGACGTCAGCGCGAACGCCGTGGCCTACGCAACGGACAACGGGTCGTGCACCCAGCAGCCCGTGACCAACTCGATTCTCGTCGCCGACTTCGACGCAGGCGGTAAGGCAGCCGCCCTCGCAACCGGTGCCGTGAGCGGGCCGGTGCGCATCGCGGGACGGTTCGTGGCTTTCAAGCAGAGCGGGGACGTGGCCGTGTTCGACCGGGCCGCGGGCACCGTCGCCTACATCGCCGGCCAGCTCGACTCCTACGACCTGCAGGACGACGGCAAGCTGGTCGGTTCGAGCGCGGGAGGCGCGCTCGTCTGGTTCTCGGCACAGGAGCCCGTCGCGCACGCGCTCGGTGCCACCGGGAGCAACCCCCGCCTTGCGGGCGACCGCGTGACCTACGTCACCGGAGGGCGCGCGAGCCCCGAGCTGCGGGTACAGCCGCTGGCCGGCGGTACGCCGGTGTCGCTCGCGAAGTTCCCGGCTAACACCCCCATCCAGTTCGATTTCGACGGCCGCCGCGCCGCATGGAGGACGCCGGGTTGCGGGCTCGAGACCCTGCAGGTCGAGGAGGCCGGCGGCGCCGTGGCCGCCCAGCCGAGCGCCGTCTGCGCGGCGCGCTTCGGACGCGCATCGTTGCGGGCGCGCAGGGGCCTCGTGCGCATTCCCGTGTCCTGCTCCACCGCCTGCGCGGCCACGCTCTCGCTCACCGGCGGCGTGCGGGCGCGCTCGGTGGATGGCCTGCTCGAGCCCGGCGCGCGCCAGACCTTCCGGCTCACGAAGACGAGTCTCCGCCGCGCCGCACGCAAGCGGCGGGTGCGGATCCGGGTGCGCGCCAGCGTCGAGCAGGTCGGCCTCGGCGATGCCAAGACCTACTCGAAGACCTACACGCTGCGACTGCGCTAGGTCCCTATGCGGACTTCTTGCGCAGGTGCTCGGCGATCGTCCCGCTGATCCAGGCGTGCTCCTCGGAGCTCGCCATCCGGTAGCGGTCGACCAGTTCCTTCTGCTTCTCGATCGGGAGCCCCGCCACGGTCCAGGACATCGCAAGGCGCTCGAAGCGGATCTCGTTGGTTCGCTTCTCCAGATCCTCCTGCGAGGCACCCGCGGTGCCCTGCGGTGACTCGAGCATCTTGCGTGTGCCCTCGCTCAACTCGTCGCGGAGCTCGAGCGTGTTGCCCTCGGGATCGGTGTAGGTCGTGCTCGCAGGCTTCTCGCGGGGTCCCTGCTCGCGTTTGCGTGATCGCTTGCCCATGGCTACAGCGCCTTTCTGAAGAGGTCGGTGAAATCGTCCTCGGTCGGCTCGCGAGGATTCACGATCGTGCAGCCGTCGCCCATGGCGCCCTCCACGAGCGCCGGGATGCCGTCCTCGGGTACGCCCACCTCGGAGAGCCGCCGGGGCAGGCCGAGCCGCTCGGTCACGCCCTCGATGTGAGTCGCGAGAGCGTCGCCGACATCGGGGCCCGAGCCGCCGGTCTCGGTGCCCATCACCTCGGCCACGTCGCGGTAGCGGTCGGCCACCTCGGGCTCGCCGCCCGCGTTGAAGCGGATCGCGTGCGGCAGGTTGATGGCGTTCGCCACGCCGTGGGGCACGCCGAAGTGCCCTCCGGCGGGGTGGGACATCGAGTGGGTGATGCCGAGCGACTGCGTGATCGCGAGCGCCGCCGCGACGAGCATGTTGCCGCGCGCGTCCTCGTCCTCGGGGGTGAGCACGGCCTTCTCGATGTTGGCGTTGAGAAGGCGCAGCGCATGGAGCGCGAACGCATCGCGCTGCGGGCTGCCGTCGAGCGTCAGGTACCCCTCGATCGCGTGGGTCATCGCGTCCATGCCGGTGGACGCCGCTATCGCCGGGGGGAGCGTGGCTGTGGCCGCCGGATCGAGCACGGCGAGCTTCGGGAACAGCGGGAAGTCCGCGAACTCGAGCTTCACCTTCGCCTCGTGGTCTTTCACGACCGCAGCCATCGACACCTCGGAGCCGGTGCCCGCCGTGGTGGGCAGCGCGCCGAGCGGCGCCACCGGTAGCGGTGCGCCCATCCCGTCGGCCGCACGCGGAAGCGCGTAGATGCCCTCGTACTCGTGCACGGTTCCCCCGTGCGAGAAGAGCGTCATGGCGATCTTCGCGGTGTCCATCACCGAGCCGCCTCCGACGGCGAAGAACGAGTCCGCGCCGGCCTCCTTTGCGGCCGCCGCGCATGCCTCGACCGTGGGCACCGCGGAGTCCTGCTCGATCGCGTCGAACATCCCGGCCACCTCGAGGCCGCCGTCGGCGAGCCCGGCCGACACGCGATCGGCGAGGCCGGTTTCGCGGATGACCTTGTCGGTCACGAGGAACACCCGCTGGGCGCCCTCCTTCATGAATTCGAAGCCGATGCCGTCGATCAGGTCACGGCCGGCGACGACACGCGTCGGGGCCGTGAACTGCGCGAACTCGCGGAAGCTCAAGCGCTCAAGCCGCGTCGAGCAGGTCTTGACGACCGGCGTCGTCGAGCATCTGCCGGTAGCGCGGGAACACGGGCTTCACGAGCGGGACCAGCTTCAGGATCTTCGCGACAGGTCCCTTGGCCTTCATCTGCCCGCGTGCGAGCGCAACCGTCACGTTCACCTTGCCGAGCCAGAACTTGTGGGCGGTGTCGGCGTCCATCGTCATCACCACCTCGGGCTCCATGGTCGTCTCACCGCAATCGACCTGGCCGTCCTCGCCGTCGATCATCTTCACCGTGATCTGCGACTCGGGGTTGCGGTACTGGTACTGGACGATCGTGTTCGCCTTCTGGAACTTGGGAGCGAGCTCGTCGTCTTCCTGGAGGTCCTCGAACAGCTTGCCGATGAACTCGTAGACCTCCGCATCGGACTTGAAGTAGGGCATTTCGTCAATCTCTCCTAAGGGGGTTGCGCCGGAGTCTATTCCCGGCCGAGAAGCATCGCGATCCCCTGGCCCCCGCCGATGCACAGCGTCACGAGGCCCACGTCGTGGCCCTCGCGCTCCATCTCGCCCAGGATCTTCGCGGTGATCACCGAGCCGGTCGCCGCGACCGGGTGCCCGAGAGCGATCGCGCCGCCGTTCGGGTTCACCCTGGCGGGGTCGAGCTCGAGGTCCTTCATCACCGCGAGGGCCTGGGCCGCGAACGCCTCGTTCAGCTCGATCACGCCGACGTCCTCGAGCGTGAGCCCGGCCTTGTCGAGCGCCTTCTTCACAGCGGGAACCGGGCCGATGCCCATCGTCGCGGGATCGACGCCGCAGTAGGCGTAGGAGAGGATCCGCGCGCGCACCGGCGCACCCTCGGCCTCGGC
>JACCYP010000085.1 GCA_013696425.1 Thermoleophilaceae bacterium | reverse complement strand
GCCCCAGGGTGCGAACGCGCGCGGCCTGCGCGAGGTCGGCTGCTCCCCGGCGCTCGGGCCTGGCCTCGCCGACGCACCCTCCCGCGGCCGCGACACCGCGTCCATCCTCACCGGCCTCGCCTCCGGCGACCTCGGCGCCGTGGTGCTCACCCACCCCGATCCCTCCGGGCCGAAGTGGGAGCGCGCGCTCGACGCTGCCGATTACGTGGCGGCCTTCAGCGACTTCCTCTCCCCCGCCCTCGAGGAGCACGCGAACGTGGTGTTCCCCGCCGAGTCCTACGCCGAGCGCGATGGGACGGTCACCCACCCCGACGGGCGCATCCAGCGCGTGCGCCAGGCGATCGGGCACCCCGGCGAGGTGCGCCCCGCATGGGGCGTGATCGCAGAGCTGCTTGCCGAGCTCGGGAAGCCGATCGAGGGCATCACCACCGCGCAGGTGTGGGACGAGCTGAGCGCGGCGGTCTCGCTCTACGCAGGTATCGACTATGAGGCGATGGGCGGCAACGGCGTCCGCTGGCAGGGGGTCAACCCCCCGCCGGATGCCGAGCTGCCCGAAGCCCCCGCCGGCGAGCCCCCGCACGCCGAGGACGGCGGCCTGCGGCTCGGAACCGTGCGCTCGCTGTGGTCGGGCACCGAGACCGAGCACTCACCGGCGCTCAGGTTCCTGAAGAGCGAGCGTCTGGCCGAGCTCTCGCCCGGGGACGCCGAGCGCCTCGGCGTGGGCCCCGGCGACCAGGTGACCGTGCGCTCGAATGGCACGAGCCTGAGCGCGCGGGCCGCACTGCGCTCCGCCGTGCCCGAGGGCAGCGTGTTCCTCGTCGACTCCTCCCAGGCGCTCCCCGACGGCGAGAGGGTCGAGGTCACGCGTGGGTAGCGCTCTTGTCTTCGCCGACGTGAACTTCGCCGAGGGCGCCGGGGTCCAGATCCTGAAGTCGCTGATCATCTTCGCGGTGGTGCTCCAGATCGTGCCCATCATCCTGATGGCCGACCGCAAGGTGATGGGCCGGATGCAGTCGCGCTACGGCCCCAACCGCGTCGGTCCCTACGGCTCCATGCAGCCGATCGCCGACGTCCTCAAGCTGCTGTCGAAGGAGCAGTTCACGCCCCGCTCGGCGGTCCCGTGGATGATGGCCCTGGCGCCGATGATCTCGATCACCGCGGCCGTCGCGACCATCGCGATCATCCCCTTCGGCGACCGCGGCATGTGGGGCGGCGACGTCGGCCTCTACGGCATCGACGTCTCGATCGGGATCCTCTACGCCTTCGCCTTCGGAGCGCTCTCCTTCTACGGACCGCTGCTCGGCGGCTGGTCCTCGGGCTCGAAGTACTCGTTCCTCGGCTCGATGCGCGCCGCGGCGCAGCTGATCTCCTTCGAGGTGGCGATGGGGCTCTCGCTGCTCGGCGTGATCATGTCCGCGGGCACGCTCTCACTCGTGGGGATCGTCGACCAGCAGGCGGGCATGTGGTTCGTGGTCCCCCAGATCGTCGGGTTCATCGTCTTCGTGGTCGCGGGCTTTGCCGAGACCAACCGCGTGCCCTTCGACCTGCCCGAGGCCGAGTCCGAGCTCGTTCAGGGCTACCTCACCGAGTACGGCGGCATGCGCTTCGGCACGTACTTCATGGCCGAGTACGTGAACATCATCACCATCTCGGCGCTGGTCACCACGCTGTTCCTCGGCGGGTGGCACGGGCCCGGCCCCGACGCCCTCGGGCCGCTCTGGGTGATCCTCAAGATGTTCGCCGTGCTCTTCCTCTTCGTCTGGGTGCGCGCCACGATGCCGCGGCTGCGCTACGACCAGCTCATGTCGCTCGGCTGGAAGGTGCTGCTGCCGCTCGCGACCCTCAACGCCCTCGTGACAGCGATCCTGGTGGTGGTCACGTAATGCCCGAGTTTCCCTGGACCCCCGGCGAGGACCTGCTCGAGGTCCAGCGCGCACCCGAGGCGGGCGGCGCCGCGAGCACCTACCGTGCGTTCTCGGCCACGCTCCGGGGCCTTCGCACCACCTTCGCCCGCCTCGCCACCGAGAAGCCGCAGACCTACCAGTACCCCGAGGAGAAGACCCCTGTCTACCCGCGCTTCCGCGGGCGCCACAAGCTCCACAAGTTCGAGGACACGGGCCTCGAGAAGTGTGTCGGCTGCTCGCTCTGCGCCGCCGCCTGCCCGGCCGAGTGCATCCGCGTGGTGGCGGCCGAGAACGAGCCCGGCCACCAGGTCTCGGCCGGCGAGCGCTACGCCGCGGTATACGAGATCAACATGAGCCGCTGCATCTTCTGCGGGTACTGCGAGCTCGCCTGCCCCTTCGACGCCATCACGATGGGCAACGACTACGAGCTCTCCGACTACGAGCGCGGTGACCTGATCTTCACCAAGGAGATGCTCCTGGCCGACGCGATCGAGAAGACGCCGCTGCGGCGCGAGGGCGAGTAGCGGCAAGCAATGCTGTTCGAGCAGATCCTGTTCTTCCTGGCCGCGATCGCCGCCCTCGCGGGCGCGCTCGGCGTGGTGATCCTGCGCAACCCGTTCTACTCCGTGCTCGCGCTGGCCTCGCACCTGATCGCGCTGGCGGTGCTGTTCCTGCTGCTGCGCGCCGAGTTCATCGCGGCGGCGCAGATCGTGGTCTACGCGGGTGCGGTGATGGTGCTGTACCTGTTCGTGGTGGCCTACGTGGGCGGCATCGACGAGCCGCCCAAGGGCGAGGCCGGCGCGGCCGCCACCCAGCTCGCGCCCGTATTCGGTGCCGCGATCGCCATCGAGATCACGATCGCCGTGGTGGGCACCGGGTTGGCGGCGATCGATACCCAGGGCGCGAAGCTCGAGTCCGGCTTCGGCTCACCCGGCCAGATCGGCGAGCAGCTGCTCACGAAGTTCTTGATCCCGTTCGAGGCCGCGTCGTTCCTGCTGCTGGTGGCGGCCGTCGGAGCGGTCGTGCTCGCCCGCAGGCGCCGGGGCCTCGAGCACCTCGACGAGCCAGGCTCCGAGCCCGGCCCCGACTCGCGGCCGGCGATGGAAGGGCACGCGTAGGCATGGACGTCGCCTGGTTCGTCGTCCTCTCGGCGTTCATCTTCGGCATCGGCGCGGCCGGGGTGCTCACACGGCGCAACCCGCTTGTGGTGCTGCTCTGCATCGAGCTGATGCTGAACGCGGGCAACCTCGCGCTGATCGCCTTCGCGCGCATGTACGGCAACACCGAGGGCCAGGTGTTCGCGCTGATCGTGATGGTGGTGGCCGCCTGTGAGGTCGTGATCGGCCTCGGC
>JACCYP010000083.1 GCA_013696425.1 Thermoleophilaceae bacterium | reverse complement strand
GGGTCGTTACAGCCACGCGAGTCGTGCGAGGGCCGCTCGCCACCCGACGCGCCGCCGGCGAGCGGGATCCGCCCGCCGGCCACGGCGTAGGCGCCGTCGATCACCTTCGACTGGTCGCTCGCGGTCGTGTCGAAGAAGAGCAGCAGCACCGGGTGGCCCGCGCCCGGGTCGAGGGCGGCGAGCGCCGACGCGGCCGCGTGTTGCCCGGCGGCGGCGGGGTCCGCCCCCAGGCCGGTGGCGACCCCGATGCCCACCTTCACCGACTCCTCGAATGCGATGGCGCTGGCGCCGTTCACGATCTTGCCCGCGGCGATGGCCTCGCCGCCCGAGGTGAGACCGACCACAGGTGCGCCCGCCGATGCCTCATCCGCCGCGGCCGCCGCACGCACGGGGTCCTGCCTGCCATCCGGGAAGGCGAACACGATGCCGGGCGCTGCGCCGTGGAGGGCGGCGACCGCGCGCGCGACCGCCTCCCCCGTGGAATCCGGGCCCTCGACGCCTGCGGCGCCGGCGATTGTCTTGTGGGTCGTTACAGCCACGCGAGTCGTGCGAGGGCCGCTAGCGCGGGCCCCTCGACTCGTATCGGCGGAAGCGGTCCGCCCTTTAGCTAGAGCAGGTGCTCGAGGCCCACGACCGGCGAGGTCGTGAGCGAGCCGACCCTGCGGACGGCGAGCAGCACGCCGGGCATGAATGACTCGCGCGCAATCGAGTCGTGGCGGATCGAGAGCGTCTGGCCCTCGCCGCCGAAGACGACCTCCTGGTGGGCGACGAGTCCCGGCAGGCGCACGGAGTGGATCGGCTCGTGCACGTTGCCGCCGGCCTCCCGGATGAGCTCGGCGGTGCGCTTCGCCGTGCCCGACGGCGCGTCGAGCTTGCGGTCGTGGTGGAGCTCGATGATCTCGACCTCCGGCATGTGCTTGGCGACAAGCTTGGCGGCCTCCATCATGAGCACGGCGCCGATCGCGAAGTTGGGGGCGAAGAAGAGGTTGGCGTCGCCCACCCCTGCGAGCTCCGAGTAGTCGACGCCCGTGGTGCCGGTGACGCAGTGCACGCCGGCCTCGAGGCACAGGCGCGCGTTCTCGAGCGCCGTGTCGGGGGTCGAGAAGTCGACCACGACATCGGCGTCGCCGAGCACGTCCTGGATCGCCACGCCGAGATGCGGGTCGGCGCGGCCCGTGAGGGCCATGTCCTCGGCACCCTCGACAGCGGCGCACACGGTGGCGCCCATCCGCCCCGCCGCACCGGACACGGCGACGTCGATCACGCCGCGGCGAGTTCCGGGTTCACGCCGTCGAGCGCCGAGCGGAAGGCATCCTCGTCGCCGCCGACTCCGGCCGCCGAGAGCTTCTCGCTGGCGAACAGGTCGCGTGCGAGCTCGCTCACGTCCTCGAGGGTCACGGCTTCCACGCGCTCGAGGATCTCGTCGATCGAGAGCAGCGGCAGGCCCATGAGCACCGAGGAGCCGAGGCGGTTCATCCGGGCGAGCGTGGACTCGGTGGCGAGCACCGTGCGGCCCTTCACGTTCTCCTTCGCGCGCAGCAGCTCCGCCTCGCCGACGGGCTCGTCCTGGATCCGGTGCAGCTCGTGGCCGATCACCTTCATCGCCTCGCCCACGTTGTCCGGGCGGGTGCCGACGTACACGGCCACGTGCCCGGCGTCGAGGTACTGGCCCGAGTAGGAGAAGACGGAGTACGCGAGGCCGCGCTTCTCGCGCACCTCCTGGAAGAGGCGCGAGGAGGTCGAGCCGCCGAGGATCGTGTCGAGCACCCGCAGGGCGTAGCGGCGGTCATCGCCGCGGGCGATGCCGGGCGCGCCGATGGCGAGGTGGTACTGCTCGGTCTCCTTCTGGTGGAAGCAGCGCCGCGGCTCGCGCACGGGCGCCGCGGGCTCGGGCGGCGTGGCGCTGCCCGCCGCCGGCACGAACTTCTGGCTCACGAGCTCCACGAGCTCGTCGTGGTCGAGGCTGCCTGCACCTGACACCACGAGGTCGCCGCCCACGTAGCGGGCGTCGTGGTAGGCCGCGATGTCGGGGATCGGCACCGAGGAGATGATCTCCGCCTTGCCGATCACCGGACGCCCGAGCGGATGGTCGCCGAAGAGCGCCTCCGCGAGCACGTCGTGGACCTTGTCCGAGGGCTCGTCCTCGTACATCGCGATCTCCTCGATCACGACCTGGCGCTCGGAGTCGATGTCCGGGTAGGACGGTCGCAGGACCATGTCGCTCATCACGTCGAAGGCGCGCTCGGTGTGCTGGTCGAGGAAGCGCGAGTAGAGCGAGGTGGTCTCCTTGCCGGTACCCGCGTTCACCTCCGCGCCCATGCCGTCGAAGACCTCGTCGATCTCCGTCGAGGAGAAGCGGTCGGTGCCCTTGAAGAGCAGGTGCTCGAGGAAGTGCGACAGGCCGGCCTG
>JACCYP010000063.1 GCA_013696425.1 Thermoleophilaceae bacterium | reverse complement strand
GCTCCCAGTACATCAGCGCGAGGCCGCCGGCGCCGGCGGCAGAGAAGAGCGCGGTCGCGGCAAGTCCTGCGAGCGTGATCTGGAGCGAGGAGTCGACGTCGAGGCGCTTTCGGATCTCCTCGTCGGGGCCACCGCCGACCGCCGCGCGGAACAGCAGCATGAGACAGATGGCGGCACCGAGCCAGAAGCCGAACGCAACCACGATCCAATACCAGGTGGCGTCGCCGAGCTTGTGCAGCGTGCCCTCGAGCCCGGCGAGCTTTGGCACGAAGTAGTAGATCGCGACGACGATCGCGACAAGGGCGAGCACGAGGAGCCCGAGGCGGCGTGGGCTGCGCAGCAGCGCCAGCCCGCGTTCGGTGATGTCCTCGGTTTCTTGGTCGGCGAGTTCGGTTGCCTGCTCTTCGAGCTCGTCGACCGGTGGCTGCGGCTCGGCCACGTCACGAGTTATACGCGCCGGACCGGCCGGGCCCTCGGTCATAGTCGGGTTGGATGGTCCATCTCGTGACCGAGCGCGCCGCCTTCGTGTACGTCCTGCGCTGCGGCGACGGCAGCCTCTACACGGGCTGGACGTACGACGTCGAGAAGCGCTTGGCGGCGCATTCCGCCGGTCGCGGCGCGCGCTACACGCGCAGCCGACTGCCCGTGGAGCTCGCCGCGAGGTGGGAGCTCGAGGACGCGTCGGCGGCCATGCGCGAGGAAGCGCGGTTCAAGGCGCTCAGCCGCGAGGACAAGCTCGCGGCCCTACGAACCTAGGCTCCCATGAGCACGGTCAGGGAGGATCGAGATGGAGAAGGCGTGCGCCTGCCCGCACACCCTCGGCGAGCCCAAGGCCCGCCAGGAGGTCCACCACGTAGTGCTCGCCGAGATAGACGAGCGCGAAGCCCAGCGTTCCGGCGTAGGCCCAGCCGACCGCGCCCTGCTTGCGCCCGATGCGCGAGAGGATGTGGGCGGCGGTGACCGAGGTGCCGAAATGCAGGGAGGGCATCGCGGCGAACGGATTGCCGCCGATGTAGGCGAACATCGGCGCCCAGGCGCGGCCCCAGACCTGCTCACCCACCTCGGTCATGATCCGCCGGACCGGAGGCATGTCGGCGTTCGCCGCGGCCCACCACGGTGGCGCGGTCGGCACGAGCCAGTACACCAGCAGGCCGGCGTCGAAGGTTCCCGCCATGAGCGTGGCCGCACGCGGGAACTGCTCGGGGCGCTTCCACAACGTGTAGGCGACCGTTGCGTGCGGATAGAAGAACCACGCCCAGTGCACAGCGGCGAGCGCGAAGTCATGCGGGCGAACCGAGTCGCTCGAGCCGATGCGCTTCTGCAGGCGGATGGTGGGGGCCTCGCCGCGGCCCATCCATTCGTCCGCCCGGATCGGATACCGGACCTTCAGGCGCTCGAGCAGGTTGTCCGGATCGTCGGCCGGCATCTGGTAATGCGCGAAGTACGCCCACATCTGCAGCGCATACACACCCGCGTCCCGCGCGCGCGTGCGAGGGAGGGCGAGTGTGAGCGCGTATGGGGCCTGCCACGCCAGGACGGACACCACGGGCGCGGGCAGGCGCAGCCGCCTGCGCAGCGGAGGCACGAGGACGCCGGCTGCGACGGCCGCGATTGCGAGCTTTCTGGCGGTTCCCACGGGCGCGGCAGTCTAGGTCGTAGCCCGGTTGTGGACCGTCCCGGCAGGCGGGTAGATTGCGTTCGTGGACTGGCCGCTGCTAGCGGGAGTACCCGAGGAGCAGGTCCGCCAGGTGCTTGCGACGGCCCGGCGGCGCAGCTTCAGCCGTGGCGAGGTCGTCTTCCACGCGGGCGACCCCGCGGACACCCTCCACCTGATCGCCAAGGGTCGCTTCGCGGTCCGCTCGACCACGCCGCTCGGAGACACCGCCATCCTCGCCGTGCTCGGCCCGGGCGAGGTGTTCGGGGAGCTGGCGCTCGTGTCCCAGGGCGCCGCCCGCAGCGCCACCGTGGCGGCGCTCGAGCCAGCCGAGACCCGCTCGGTCCACCAGCTCGACGTGCAACGGCTGCGACGTGAGAACCCACAGACAAACGAGGTGCTCGTGGCGATCCTCGCGGCCCAGGTGCAGCGCCTCTCCCGTCATCTCGTCGAGGCGCTGTACGTGCCGAGCGACCGGCGCGTGCTTAAGCGCCTGTCCGAGCTGGCCGCGATATACGAGGAGGACGGGCAGGCGCTCGTCCCGCTCACCCAGGAGGACATCGCCGGCCTCGCGGGCACCAGCCGCGCCACCGTGAACAAGGTTCTGCGCGACGAGGAGAAGCGCGGCAACGTCGAGCTCGCGCGGGGGAAAACGCGGGTGCTCGACATACCTGGACTGGCGGAACGCGCCGCGCGCTGATTGACTGCGCCCGTGGGATTGTTCGGGCGCCGAATGAAGGATCCGGTCCAGGGTGAGGCCTACGTGCTGTCGTTCTCGGACTCCGGCGCGTCGCTCACCGTCCGCGGACCGAACGTGCCCGCGAGCACCGTGCACGTGGACGACGTGCCGAAGGACCGCGCCAACTGGCCCACGCCCGGCCAGACGCTGCGCGCGACCATCGACCGCTCGGACCCCTCGAACGTCGAGATCGACTGGGCCGGCCCGCGCGTGTCCTCGGCGCCCCCGCCCGAGCCCGACCCGCCGCCGGCACCCACGGCCGCACCGGCCACGTCGGTGAGCGCGCAGCCCGCGCAATTCGGGGACTTCTCCGAGGCCACGATCAAGGCGGCCACGGACGCCGGCGTTGACCTCAACCAGCTGCAGCAGACGCATCCGGGCGCTCAGATCGACGTTTCCAGCTGGAACGCGATGCAGGGCGGCACCGGCAGCCTCACCGACCAGATCAAGGCCGCGATGGAGGTGGCCCAGCAGTACCAGCAGGCGGCCGGCCAGATGCCGACGCCGATGACCCCCGACACCGCCTCGATCGCGAAGCCCCACGCCGGCGACGATGTGGACGACACGCTCGCCTCGCTCGAGAAGCTCGTGAAGCTCCGCGACGCCGGCGTGCTCACCGATGCCGAGTTCGAGACGGCGAAGCGCAAGGTGCTCGAGGACTAGCGAGCTTCGCGCCTTCGGCGCTCGGACGGACAACAGCGAGCGATAAGGGGTGGCCCGGGCGGATCCGGCTGTCCACGGATCGTTGCGGCAATGTGGCCACGCCAGCGCGCCCGTTTGCAGTTAACCCCTCTGTCGGGGCACAACTGCAAACGGGCCGGCACCGGTGGCGCGTAGCCACAAGCGCCTCGCGAGCAATCGCAAACCGCCCGTCCCTCGCCCCTATTGCTCGCTGTTTTTCAAATCGAGCGGCGAAGCGGCGAGCCGGCGCTCGTCCACCGCGGCGCCCACCACCGTGCCGGCCACGATCACGAGGCCCGTCGCCAGCAGCCCGGACTGCAGGCCGAGGCCTGCTGGAACCCTTCGAGGTCGAGGAAGCGCCGCACGATCTGCACGCCGAGGCCCTTCGCCTGGGCCACGGCGCCATGCGGCGATCTAGGCCAGCGCGGGGGCCTCCGCCACGTCGTCGATCGGGCCGGGCATCAGGTCCTCGGGTCCGGGGATCTCGAGGCCGATCACGTTCATCCGCCTCTTGAGCGCACGGTAGGCGTAGCCGTAGATCTCGCCCGAGGTGTTCGAATAGGAGGTGAACTCGCGCGCCGACTCCGCGTAGGGGGGCACGAAGATCTTCATCGCCTTCGGCACGAGCTCCTCGATCCGCCCCTGCACGATCTTGCCGAGGGCGGGGTCCTCCTCGACGGCGTCCTTCAGGAACTTGACGCCGAACGCGATGTGGCGGTGCTCGTCCTGCTCCACGAGTCCGAAGCCCTTCTGGAACCCGGGGTAGATGTCGTGCTCGCCCATGTATTTGAGGATCAGCCGCTGGCCGGTCATGGCGAGCACACCCTCGATGATCATGTGGTAGGTCGTGATGCCCTCGACGAACAGCGGGAGGTCGTCCGGGCGGGCGGCGATCCGGTGCGCGATCTCGCGCAGGCCGTCGTCGAACACGTCGTGCCAGGGCCGCAGCATCGTCGCCTCGATCTCCGCGAGGCGGGAGCGCAGGTCATCCGCGCCGAGGCACATCACCTCGGCACCGAAGCGGTCGAAGAACACCGCGTGGCGCACCTCGTCCACGAGCTGGGTGGAGAGGAACGCCTCGATCTCGCCGCTCGGCGCGGCGAGCACGAACGGCGCGAGGTCGGCGGCGACCCGCTCCTCGCCGACGTAGAAGGCGCCGAGCGACCACTGCGTGTCGAGCTGCGCCTCGCGCGGGGTGATCAGCCACTGCTCCTTGTCGACCGAGAAGTCGAGCTCGTGCGCTTTCCAGTTCTGCTTCTCCCAGAGCGCGTAGAGCTGGTGGTAGCTCATGAGGTCCCCGCCCTTGCGCCGCTCGCCCTCGGCGGCGTGGCCGGGATCGCCCTGGCCGCCGCGCGAGCCGTCGCCGTTCATGGTGGCGCCCCAGGAGCCGGCTCGGCGCGCCTGGATCTCGCGCTGCTCGGCCTCGCGGGCAAGCTCGGCGTCGTCGTTGCCCTGGGCGCGCTCCATCCAGCGCCCGAGCAGGGTGACGGGCGCCACCGGACCGTCGATCGTCGTGAGCTGCTGCTGCATCGCCTCGGGCGGGGTGAGCTCACGGGCGAGCAGGCGGCGGAAGGTGTCGCCGGAGAGCTTCACGTGGGAGATGCCCTCATTGCCGTTCATCGAGGCTCCGGGCGTCACGGCGATCCGCTCGCCGTCGCGCACGTCGATCAGCCACGCGCCCTCGCCGCCGATCTCCTGGAGGATCTTGAAGGAGTGCCCCTTCGTCCACTCGGCCGGCACGAGGTAGGGCAGCGCGCGGTAGAGCAGGTCGGGATCCACGCGCCCACCCGCGCGCGCGACCTCGTCGAGGCCGGCGCCGGCGTCCCCCATCGAGCGCAGCTTGAGCGCCTTGCGGCGCTTGCCGCGGATGCGCACCCGCCCGCCGAGCATGAGCTTCACGGCGCTCTCGCCGCCCGCCATCTCCGCGAGCGTCGCGGGATCGGTGGTGAGGCGGAAGTCGACCGGCCGGTCGCCCGCGCCACCCTCCTCCACGCCGCTCTGCCCATTGCGCGACCACACGAGCCACGAGCCGAGCCCCTCGACGTTCAGCTCGTAGGCGAGCGGGCCGTCGATCGACCCAGCCGCCGCCGGCAGCCCCTGGAGCACCAGCCTCGCCGCGAGCTCCGGGTCCTCCGAGGCCATCGTCCGGATGGCTTGCCGGGTGTTGTCCACTAAGCGCTCCTCTTCATGATCCTCACCTCGACGGGCGCCTTCGCTGCGAAGACCGCCGCGTCCTCGTCGGTGCCGATGTTGGCTCCCCAGTGCATTGGTACCGCCATGCGCGGCTGGATCCGCCGGGCCGCCTCCACGGCCTCCGCCGCCGTCATCACGTAGGTGCCGCTCACGGGCAGCAGCGCCAGGTCGACGCCGGTCACCGAGTCCATCTCGGGGATCACGTCGGTGTCGCCGGCGTGGTAGAGCCGCTCGCCGCGCACGTTCAGGTCATAGCCCACCCAGCCGGCCTCGCGCGGGTGGAAGAGGTTGCCCTCGGGGTCGCGCTTGGAGGTGTTGTAGGCGGCGACCGCGGCCACGAAGACCCCACGCGCCTCGTCGGGCTCGACCGCCTCGCCCGGGGCGATCGAAGTCACGTTGCCCTCCACCCGCTCGGCCACGGCGGCCGGGGCCACGAGCCGGGTGCGCTCGTGCCTGAGCCGCTCCACGTCCTGGGGGGAGAAGTGGTCGTAGTGCCCATGGGTGATCAGGATCAGGTCGGCCGGAGGGCCGGACTCGACGCGATACGGATCGATGTAGATGGTCGCATCCCTGGCGCGTAGGCGAAAGCCCGAGTGACCGGTCCAGTCGAGGGCGTCGATGAGCACTGTTACCGCTTCGCGAGGAACAGCATCGTAGACACCCGGCCAGGATAGGGTCCGCTTCAATGAGCTACGAGACCGTGCAGTGGCAGCAGTCCGGCGGCATCGGCCGCATCACGCTGAACCGCCCCGAGACGCTCAACGCGTGGACGCTCCAGTTCGGCGAGGAGCTGCGCGCGGTGGTAACCGGCGAGGCCCAGGATCCCTCGGTCAGGGCCATCCTCCTCACCGGCGCCGGCCGCGGCTTCTCCTCCGGCGCCGACCTGCGCGAGGGCTTCGAGCCCGATGCCGACGACGGCGGCCCGGACATCCGCAAGCGCCTGCATGACGTCTACCACCCGATCATCGTCGGGCTGCGCACCATCCCGAAGCCCGTGGTGGTGGCCGTGAACGGCCCGGCGGCCGGCATCGGCTGCTCGCTCGCACTCTGCGGCGACCTCGTGCTCGCGGCGGAGTCGGCCTTCTTCTCGCTCGCCTTTGTGAACATCGGCCTGATGCCCGACGGCGGCTCGACCCTGTTCGTACCCGCCGCGGTGGGCAAGGCGCGGGCGTTCGAGATGGCGCTGCTCGGCGAGCGGGTCGAGGCGGCGAAGGCGCTCGAATGGGGCCTCGTGAACCGCGTCTACTCCGACGAGAAGCTGCTGGACGAGGCCAACGCGCTGGTGAGCGCGCTGGCCGCGGGCCCGACGCGCTCCTACGCGGGAACCAAGCAGGCGCTGAACGCGATGCTCTACCCGCGCATGGACGAGCAGCTCGAGCTCGAGGCCACGATCCAGCACGAACTGGGGCGCTCGAAGGACTTTCTGAACGGCGCATTGGCGTTCGTCGAGAAGCGCAAGCCGGAGTTCTCCGGCAGCTGAGGGCGTTGAGCCGCCAAGGCGCCCGATAAGATGCCGCCCGCCTTGCGCTCCTCACGGACGACCCTTGCCCTGACGGGCGCCCTGCTGCTGCTCCTGGTGGCCGCCCCGGCGGCCTTCGGAGGCATTTTCACCTTCGACGAGCAGGGCTCGCAGAACGGGAAGGACATCTCCTTCCTCTACAACATCACGCTGATCATCGGCCTCGTGATCTTCCTCGTGGTCGAGGGCGCGATCATCTACTGCCTCGTGAAGTACCGCGCCCGCCGCGGTGGCCCGGACGCGGAGCAGATCCGCGGCAACACGCCGCTCGAGATCGGCTGGACCGTCGGCGCGGCGGTGATCCTCGTCGGTCTCACCGTGCTCACCTTCCTCTACCTCGGCGACATCACGGATCCGCCCGCCTCGAGCGCCAACGGCTACCAGGCCGCAGAGGGCGTCCAGTTCGCCACCCGCGACCAGCCGAAGCCGCCCGGCAATGGGGCACTCGAGATCGACGTGAACGGCCAGCAGTACATGTGGCGCTTCGACTACCCGGGCTCCCTCAAGGGCGAGGCCGAGCGGCTGTACTCCTTCTACGAGATGGTCGTGCCCACGAACACGACGGTGACCCTCAACATCACGGCCTCGGACGTGATCCATTCCTGGTGGATCCCGACGCTCGGCGGCAAGGCCGACGCGACTCCGGGCTACACGAACGAGACCTGGTTCAAGATCGAGAAGCCAGGCATCTACAAGGGCCAGTGCGCCGAGCTCTGCGGTGAGAACCACGCCGACATGCTCGCCCGCGTGCGCGCCGTGCCGCCGGACGAGTTCAGGGCCTGGGCGGCCAAGCAGGGCGCCGACATCAAGGCGGCCCAGGTCGGGCTCGGCCTCCAGCGGCTGCAGGGGGTCGGATCCGAATGACCGCCACCGCGCCACCGCCCGCCGGCACCTCCTCGCCCGAGGTCACGCTCCGCCAGATCAAGGAGCCACAGACCGGCTGGCTCTCGTGGCTCACAACGACCGACCACAAGAAGATCGGGATCATGTACCTGGTCGCCACCTTCATGTTCTTCATCCTCGGTGGCGTCGAGGCCCTCCTCATGCGCCTCCAGCTCGCGGTGTCGGACAACACGCTGGTCAATCCGCACACCTACGACGCGCTGCTGACCATGCACGGCACGACGATGGTCTTCCTGTTCATCGTTCCGGTGCTCGCGGGCTTCGGCAACTACCTCGTGCCGCTGATGATCGGCGCGCGCGACATGGCCTTCCCGAAGCTGAACGCGCTCTCGTTCTGGCTCTTCATCTTCGGCGGGCTGGTGTTCTACGCCTCGCTCTTCTTCGACCCGCCGGGAGCCGGCTGGACCTCGTACGCGCCGCTCTCCGACGACGCCTACCTGCAGTCGGGCGGCATCGACGCGTGGATCTTCCTCGTCCACCTCACGGGCCTCGGATCGCTCGTGGGCGCGATCAACTTCGTGGCGACCATCCACAACATGCGCGCGAAGGGCATGGGCTGGGGCCGGATGCCGCTGTTCGTGTGGGCGATCCTCATCTACTCCTTCATGCTGATCCTGGCGCTGCCCTCGATCGCCGCCGCGGTCACGATGCTGCTCACGGACCGCCACTTCGGTACCGCGTTCTTCGATACGACCGGCGGCGGGGACCCGCTGCTGTGGCAGCACATGTTCTGGTTCTTCGGGCACCCCGAGGTCTACATCATGATCCTGCCCGCCTTCGGGATCATCTCGGAGATCCTGCCCGTCTTCGCCCGCAAGCCGATGTTCGGCTACAAGGCGATGGCGGCGGCCCTGGCGGCCATCGCGTTCCTCGGGATGCTCGTCTGGGCGCACCACATGTTCACGACGCCGACGGCCACGGTCGTGCTGGTGTTCTTCATGCTGAGCTCGTTCGCGATCGCGGTGCCTACCGGCATCAAGATCTTCAACTGGATCGCAACGCTCTGGCGGGGTTCGATCGTGTTCAAGACCCCGCTCTACTTCGCGGCCGCCCTGCCGGCCCTCTTCGTGATCGGCGGCATCTCCGGAGTGCTCCTCGCGATCTTCCCCGTCGACTGGCAGCTGCACGACACCTACTTCGTGGTCGCCCACCTGCACTACGTGCTGTTCGGCGGCACCGTGTTCGGCATCTTCGCCGGGCTCTACTACTGGTTCCCGAAGATGTCGGGCCGGATGCTCTCCGAGGGGCTCGGGAAGCTGTCCTTCTGGGTGATGTTCGCGGGCTTCAACCTCACCTTCCTCGTGCAGCACTCGGCGGGCCTCTCGGGCATGCCGCGGCGCATCTACCGCTATCCCGAGGCGGCCGGCTGGGAGGGTTTCAACTTCATCTCGACGGTCGGCTCTTTCCTGCTCGGCATCGGCGTTCTCATCACCGTGGTGAACGTCATCCGCTCGCTGAAGAAGGGCCGCAGGGCGGGCAACGACCCGTGGCAGGGCAACACGCTCGAGTGGTTCACGCAGTCGCCGCCGCCGGAGAACAACTTCGACGTCGTGCCGCTCGTGCGTTCGGTCGAGCCCATGAAGGACATCCGGCGGGAGGTCGAGAAGTCGACCGCCGCCGAGGGCTCCGTCGCCCAGCCCGTCTCCTAGGCGCCGAACCCGTTGTCGAGCCCGAAGCCTTCGTCTGCCATGACCCCCAGGGTCTAGCCGTGACGGGTACCCTTTCCGGCTCGATGGGTGCCCCCTCCCCTGGCTTCCGGCGACTCGCCTTCTGGACCGGCGTAGCCACCTTTTTCCTGATCGTCCTCGGGGGGATCGTCCGCGTGAGCGACTCCGGCCTCGGCTGCGGACCCGCCGGCAGCGGCTTCAGCGGCTGGCCGCTGTGCGAGGGAGATGTACTCCCGGGCCTCGACCTGAACGCCGTGGTCGAGTACTCCCACCGCACGTTGGCGGGCATCGTCGGCCTGATGATGTTCGCCCTCGCCGTGCTCGCCTTCCGCCGCTACCGCGGCAGCATCGGGATCGTGCGCGCCTCGATCGCCGCCGCCGCGCTCGTGGTGCTCCAGGGACTACTCGGCGCCGTGGTGGTCGAGGAGAACCTCGACGAGGCGCTCGTGGCCACGCACCTGCTGCTCGCGATGCTGCTGCTCGCGCTCGTGATCTACATCTGGCGCTCCTCGCGGCCCGACGTGATCGGCGCCGAGCCCCCCGACGGCGGCCCGCGCTTCAAGGGCCTCGCGCTTTCCTCCGCCGGCCTCGTGCTCGGCACGATCGTGGCGGGCGGATACATGGCGGGCACACAGAACTACGGGCGCGCCGACTACCAGCTCGGCGACGGCGCCCACCACGCCTGCGGGCGCGAGTTCCCCACCTGCAACGACGCGTTCCTGCCCTTCGGCGAGTCCCGCCTCGTGGACATCCATCTCACCCACCGCGTGTTCGTGTACCTGGCGACCATCGCCGTGATCTGGCTCGTGGTCACCGCTCTGCGGCGCCGTCCGAACGCGCGCGTGGTGACGCTCGCGCACGCCGCCGGAGGCATCCTGCTCGTGCAGCTGGTGCTCGGCGCGCTGAACGTGTGGCTCGAGGAGTACGAGGTGCTGATCGTGGCCCACCTGGCCGTCGGCACGCTGCTGTGGGCCGCGCTCGTCGGGCTCATCCTGAATCTGTACAAGGTGCCGTCACCGGTCGGCGCTTCGCCGCCCGTTGAGAGAGACTCCGTGACTGCATGACCTCCGCCGCAGCGATAACCGGCGCGCGCCGCTTCCAGGTCGCGCGCGACTACTTCGACATGACCAAGCCGAAGGTGCAGTCGCTGCTGCTCTTCACCACGGTCACGACGATGTACGTCGCGGGCGATCCCTCGATCTCGCTGGTGCTGCTCACCTGCCTCGGCGGCGCGCTCTCCGCCGGCGGCGCCGGCGCCGTGAACCACTACCTCGACCGCGACCTCGACGCGCTCATGACGCGCACGGCCGACCGGCCGGTGCCCTCGGGCCGTGTCGCCCCGCGCGCGGCGCTCGCCTACGGCATCGTGCTGGCGGCGGCCTCGCTGGTGCTGCTCACCGTGGCGGTGAACCCGCTCGCCGCCGCGCTCTCGTTCTCGGGCTTCCTCGGCTACGTGTTCGTCTACACGCTGTGGCTCAAGCGCACCACACCGCAGAACATCGTGATCGGCGGCGCCGCCGGCGCAGTGCCGCCGCTCGTGGCCTGGGCAGCCGTAACCGGAGGCCTGTCAGGCACCGCGATCTACCTGTTCGCGATCGTCTTCTTCTGGACCCCGCCGCACTTCTGGGCGCTGTCGCTACTCATGAAGGACGAGTACGCGAAGGCCGGCGTGCCGATGCTGCCAGTGGTGCGCGGCGAAGAGGAGACCCGCCGCCAGATCCTGCTCTACACCGTGCTCCTGTACGCCGTCTCGCAGCTGCCCTTCTGCGCGGGCGGGATGGGGATCCCCTACCTGGTCGCATCCGTCAGCCTCGGCGCGATCTTCATCTACGGCGCCTACCGCCTGATGAAGGAGGCCACGCGCAGCGCCGCGCTGCAGCTGTACCTCTTCTCGCTGGCCTACCTCGCGCTGCTCTTCGCCGCGATGGTTCTCGACGCGCGGCTGTAGGGACCCGTCAACGGCGCCCGTTTGCAGTTTGCCCCCTTATAAGGGGCCTAGTGCAAACGGGTCATGGCTGACGCGCGGGCGTTGGCGGGCGCTCGACCAGCTCGTCCACGGCGCTCAGCAAACCGCGCTCGCGCATGTCGAGGTTGAACTGGGACAGCGCGCGCTCGCGGGCCCTCATGCGCATGTCCGCCCCTTCGTTCAAGGCGCGGCGAATGCCGCTGGCGATGGCTTCGGGGTCGACCCCCTCCACCACGATCCCGGCATCGCCCACGACCTCCGGCAGCGCCCCGCGGTCGGACACGACCGGGATGGCGCCGGCCAGCATCGCCTCGACCACCGCCATGCCGAAGCCCTCGTGCAGCGAGGCCTGCACGTAGATCGTCGCGCTGCGGTAGCGCTGGTCGAGCTCCTCCGGCTCCACGAAGCCGGTGATCTCCACGTTGGCAGGCGCGATGGCGCGCAGCTTCTCGCCCGCCTCGCCCTCGGCCCTTCCCACCAATACGAACGGCACGTCGGGCAGCTCCGCGGCCGCCTCGACGAACGGTCGTAGGCCCTTGCGCTCGAGGTTGCGCTCGTCCGCCACGCCGACGGTCAGGACGCTCACCGCGCGCGGCTCCACGGGTAGCTCGCCGAACGGGTCCGGCAACCCGTGGTGCACCACGCGCACGCGAGCGGGATCAACGCCCGCGTTGCGCTCGAGCTCCGTGCGCGAGTAGTGCGAGTTGGTGAGAAGTGCGCTCGCCCGCTTCATGCAGAAGCGCGCCGCCCACTGACGCGGACCTCCCCGCTGGAACCCGTAGCCGATCTCCGGGAGCGAGGCCGCGTCGATCCCGCCGACGATCATCAGCGCGGGCTTGCGCTGCAGGCGCGCGAACAGCACGGGCAGCACCGCGTGCCAGCCGGCGAACCAGCCCACCACCAGCTTCGAACGCCGCACCGCGCGCCAGGTGGCGAGCGGCTTCATCGGCTTGCGCCCTGACCAGTCCTCGACCTCGCCGCGCTCGCCGAGGATCGCGCGGTCGATGGCGATGAAGGTCGAGTCGTAGCGGTAGACGAGAAGGATCAAGCGGCGGAGCCTATGCTGCCGGATCGATGAGGTGGGCAGACGTCGAGAAAGAGGTGCCGGAGCTCGCCACGCGCGCGAAGGCGTTCCTCGACGGGCACACGCACCTCACGATCGCCACGGTGCGCAAGGACGGCTCGCCGCGCATCAGCGGCACCGAGATCCAGATGCGCGACGGCGAGATCTTCATCGGGAGCATGAACGGCGCCATGAAGGCGCTCGACCTGCAGCGCGATCCGCGCTTTGCCCTCCACAGCGCCTCCGAGGATCCCGACAAGGGCTGGGCCGGCGACGCGAAGCTCGCCGGGAGCGCGGAGGAGGTCGATCACGACGAGGACTACCACCTGTTCCGCTTCGACATCACCGAGCTCGTGGTGGTGGGTCTGAACGAGGACCGCTCGAAGATGGTGATCGAGTCCTGGCACGAGGGCCGCGGCACCAACCGCGTCGCGCGCTAGACGATCCCCTCCGCGCGCACCCATTCCGCCGAGCGCCGCAGCCCCTCCGCGAGGGACACCTTCGGTTCCCAGCCGAGCATCGAGCGCGCCTTCGCATTCGAGTAGGTGCCCGTGCGGCAGAGGTAGGCCACCGCGTCCGGGTCGACGAGGTTCGGGCGCCCCGCCATCCGGCTGCCGTGGTGCATGGCCCAGGCGGCAGCGGTCATCGCCACGGTCGGCACCTTGCGCGTGACGGGCAGGCCCAGCGCGGCGGCGAAACCGTCGAAGTAGTCGGCCGTCGTGAGCTTCGGGTGCCCGTCGGTGAGCACGAACACCTGGCCGGCGCCCGCCTCGTTCTCGGCCGCGAGCACGATCCCGTCCACGAGGTTCTCGACGTACACCGGCGTGTGGCGGCCCTGGCCGCGGAACGGCAATGCGAAGCGGCCCTGCTTCATGAGTTCCGCCGGCGCGATCGTCCATTGCTTGCCGGCGGGCCCGTAGACGTCTCCCGGGCGAATCACCGTGACCGCGATCTCCCCTGCCCCGTGCGCGGTCAGCACCGCGGCCTCCGCGGCCACCTTCGTGTCCACGTAGGGCGCGCCGTTTGTGCGCACCGGCCAGCGCTCGTCCACGCCGTCGGGATAGTCGAAGCCGAAGGCGACCACTGAGGAGAGGTGCACGAACCGTGCAGCGCCCGCCGCTGCCGCGGCGTCGAGCGCACGCCGCGCCCCCAGCACGTTCACCCTCCAGAAGAGCTCGGGATCGCCGCGCATGTACACGAGCGCCGCGGTGTGGAAGAACAGCTCGCAGCCCTCTGCGTGGCCCTGCCAGCCAGCTGGCTCGCACACATCGCCGGCCACCACCCCGCGCGCGGGATCCGCCGCCACGTCCACGCCACGCACCTCGTAGCCGGATTCGCGCAGACGCTCGACCAGTGCGCGGCCGATAAAGCCCGACGCGCCGGTGACGAATGCGGAACCGGTCACTGCGAGTCTTGCTGGCGGGTTACCTCGTCCTCGAAGGAGAACTCCTTCGTCTCGAGATCCTGGTCAGCGCGGATGATGTGCATCACCGCGTTGATCAGCGCCAGATGGGTGAAGGCCTGCGGGAAGTTGCCGAGGTGGCGCCCGGTGCGCGAGTCGATCTCCTCGGCGTAGAGCCCGAGCGGCGAGGCGTAGGAGAGGAGCTTCTCGCAGAGGTCGCGGGCGCGGCTGAGTTCCCCGATTTCACACAGCGCCGACACCAGCCAGAACGAGCAGATCGTGAACGTGCCCTCCTCGCCCGAGAGGCCGTCGTCGGTCTCCTCGACCTTGTAGCGCAGCACCAGGCCGTCGATGGTGAGCTCGTCGGCCACGGCCAGCACGGTCTTCTTCACCCGCTCATCGTCGGCGGGCAGGAACCGCACAAGCGGTATGAGAAGCACCGAGGCGTCGAGGGCGTCGGTGTCGTAGTGCTGGGTGAACACGCCGCGCTTGTCGACGGCGTTCTTGCAGATGTCCGCGTGGATCTCATCCGCGGCCTGCTGCCACTCCTCGGCCTTGTCGTTCTCCTCGCGCATGCGCGCGAGCCGCGCGCCGCGGTCGGCGGCCACCCAGCACATGATCTTCGAGGAGGTGAAGTGCTTGGACTCCCCGCGCACCTCCCAGATCCCGGCGTCGGGCTCGCTCCAGTTCTCCAGGGCGGCCTCGACCTGCTTCTTCAAGATCGGCCACACCCGCTCGGGCAGGTAGTCGCGGGACTTGGTGTGCAGGTAGACCGAGTCGAGAACCGCCCCCCAGACGTCGTGCTGGTCCTGGTCGTAGGCGCCGTTGCCGACCCGGACCGGCTTCGCGCCGTCGTAGCCCTGAAGGTGGTCGAGCTCCTCCTCCACGAGCTTCGCCTCGCCGTCGATCCCGTACATGATCTGCAGCTGGCCCTCCTCCGCCTCCGCCACGTCAGCGATGAAATAGAAGAAGTCGTTGGCCTCCCAGTCGAAGCCGAGTGAGTAGAGGCCCCAGAGCATGAAGGTCGAGTCGCGGATCCAGGTGTAGCGGTAGTCCCAGTTGCGCTCGCCGCCGGGTGTCTCGGGCAGCGAGGTGGTGGCCGCGGCGATCATCGCGCCGGTGGGCGCGTAGGAGAGACCCTTCAGGGTGAGCGCGCTGCGCTGGAGATATGTGCGCCAGGGGTGGTCGGGGAACTCGCCGTGGTCGAGCCAGTGCTGCCAGTGATGCGCGGTCCACACCAGGCGCTCGTAGGCCTCCTCGGTCGATGCCGGCGGCGCGTGCTCGGTCCACGAGAGCGCGCAGAAGGTCGACTCGCCCTGCTTCATCAGGTGGCGGGCGGTGGCGCGCGAGCCCTCGAAGCCGATGTTCAGGTCGGTGGTGAGCGTGAGCTCGATGTCCTGGCCCTCGGCCGTGCACTTGCCCTGGTGGTAGGTCGGGCCGGTGTACTCCCACCCGCCGCGCGTGCGCCCGTAGTCGAACACCGGCTCGCAATCCATGTTGATCTGCACCTCGCCGTTCACGCAGCGGACCATCCGCAGCAGCACGTGGTCGGCGTCGTAGTCGGTGGGCGAGCGGCGGTGGGAGCCGGAGCGCTCGTGCTCGTGGTGCCAGGGGCCGATGAGCAGCACGTCGCGGCAGATCACCCAGCCGCCCTTCGTGCCCCACGAGGTCTCGACCACCATCGTGCCCGGCAGGTAGCGGCGGGCGGTGGGCACCTCGATGTCGGCGGGGCCGAGGCGGAAGATGCCGGCGTCGCGGTCGAGGATCGCGCCGAACACAGAGGGGGAGTCGAAGCGCGGCAGGCAGAGCCACTCGACATTGCCGTTCGGAGCCAGCAGCGCGCAGGTCTCGCAGTCGGACAGGAACGAGTACTCGGCGATCGGGGGGAACGGCGTGCGCAGCCCGCTCGTGTCGTCGGAGACGAAGGTCTTCACAGCAGGCTCGCCGCGGCCTCGTCGCAGATCAGCGTGAGGGTCGAGTCCTCACCATCGGCGCGCACGAGCGAGGCCGGCGCCTCGGGACTGCCGCCGTCGGCGCGGGAGAAGGCGTGCGCCACCGCCTCCGCCTTGCCCTCTCCCTCAACGAGGAAGACGATGTCGCGGCTCGCGTTCAGCACCGGGAGCGTGAGCGTCACGCGCGGCACGAGCGGGGCCATTCCCGGAGTCTCGATGCCCACCGCCATCCGATCGCTCACGCCGAGGGCGTCGCTCCCCGGAAACAGCGAGGCCGTGTGGGAGTCGGGGCCGAGTCCGAGCAGCTGCAGGTCGAATCGGTCGAGGCCCTCGCGCAGGCGGGCGTCGTAGCGATCGGCGGCCTCGGCCAGCTCGAGCTCGCCCTCGACCCGCTCGACCGCGGGCGGCTCGCCCTCGAGGCGATCGAGCAGCGACTCCTTCACCAGCCGGTAGTTGGAGTGCTCGGAGTCCGGCGGCACGCAGCGGTCGTCGCCGAACCAAAGCGTGGCTCCACTCCAGTCCCCGCCGATGGCGGCGGCCTGCTCATACGCGCTGCGGGGCGTCGATCCGCCCGAGAGAGCGATGTGGCCCCCCGCCTGTGCCACCACGGCGATTCGGGCGGCCGCCACGGCGGCCGGAGCCTCGACTACCGAGACCTCCATCAGGTGAGCATCTTTTCGGCGGCCTCGAGCGCTGGGCCGTAGGTGGGATCGCGGAGCAACGCCTGGCGGATGCCCTCGCCCAGGATCCCCGACTCCCCGCGCGAGGCCCCGAGGGCCGTGAACTGCTGCTCCTTGCCGTCGCGCCCCCTGCGCGTCGCCGTGAGCCCGCCCGGGCCGCGGTCAAACGAGAAGCTCGCCCCCGAGTCCATCCCGATCGTGATTCCCTCGAGCCCCGGCACGGACATCTCCGAGACGGTCTCGAGATGGATCTCGACCTCCTGCCTGCGCGCCTTCGCGCGGCCGTGAAGCGTGTCACCGTGGCGTGCGAGCCGGCCCGGCTCCCATCCGAGCCGGGTGGCGAGCCAGCCCACGAGCAGCGATGCGGCCACCACCGAGCTCGGGTGGTGGCGAACGGTGACGGCGGTGATCCGGTTCACCGCCTCGCGGAAACGCGGCGGATCGAAGATCGCGGCCACGCGCTCGCGCCATGGCGTCGAGCGAAGCCACGCGAGGTCCACCACGTAGGCCTGGCGCTCGAAGCCGGCGGCACGCCTGACGGCCAGCTCGGGCTCCGGCTCGTCCACCGAGTCGAGCAGAACCACCTGCGAGAGCTTCAGGAGCGAATCGACGGCTTCGTAGTGGCGGTGGGGCGCCCAGACCACCGTCGCGAGGTCGGTGACCACCAGAGGGTCGACGATCGAGTCGAGCGCCTTCACGTGCTGTGGCCCGACGTCCACCTCCACGCGCTCCCACCCGAGCGTCATGCCGGTGCGTTCGGAGTCGTCGGTGATCGAGGCGTTCGCGTCGATCGAGGTGCGTCCTTCCTCGACAGCGCAGAGGATCGTTCGCGAGGGGTGGTAGCGCCCGACATTGTCCAGTCGGTTCTCGATCTCGCCCTTCCACTCGCGGTCGACCACCACCACGAGATTGAGCACCCGGGCCGGCACGTAGGCCGCCTCCTCCTCGTGGCGCTTTCGCAGCAACTCCCGAAGGGCCGCCTCGATGTCCGAGGGCGAGGTGTCCCGGGCGCTCCAGACGCCCTCCATCTCCCGCTCGGGCGCGCCCGCTAGATCGCCCGCCAGTGCGAGCCCTCCTCGAGCAACTCGTCGGCCTCTTCCGGCCCCTGGGAGCCGGACTCGTACTGGGCGATCGGTCCCGACTGGGCCTCCCAGTTCTTGACGATCGGGTCGCAGATGTGCCACTGCGCCTCGACCTCGTCGTTGCGGGTGAAAAGCGTGGCGTCGCCGCGCATCGCATCCATGATCAGGCGCTCGTAGGCCTCCGGGGACTCAGAGAGGAAAGCCGTGCCGTAGAGGAACTCCATGTTCACCGGCCGGATCCGCATCCGGCTGCCGGGGATCTTCGCCCCGAGAGTGATCGTCACGCCCTCGTTGGGCTGCATGGTGAGGATGATCTGGTTCGGCTTGACGCCCACCGAACCGTCCTCCTGGAAGGCCAGGTGGGGCACCGGCTTCAGGGTCACCGCGATCTCGGTGACCTTGCGCGCGAGCCGCTTGCCGGTGCGCAGGTAGATCGGCACCCCGGCCCAGCGCCAGTTGTCCACCTCGAGGCGCAGCGCGGCGAACGTCTCCGTGGTCGAGTCCTCGGGTACGTCGTCCTCCTGCAGGTAGCCGCCGACGTCCTCGCCGGCATCGACCCCCGGGCCGTACTGAGCCGGCACGGCGAACCTGTCCACCGTCTCGGGTGTCGGCTTGATCACTGCGTGGAGCACCTTCACCTTCTCGTCGCGAACATCGTCGGCGGAAAAGGTGACCGGCGGCTCCATGCACAGCAGCGTGAGCAGCTGGAGCATGTGGTTCTGGACCAGGTCGCGCAGCGCGCCCGCGCTGTCGTAGTAGCCGGCGCGGCTGCCGATGCCGATGTCCTCGGCGGCGGTGATCTGCACGTTGTCGATGAAGTTACGGTTCCAGATCGGCTCGAAGAGGCCGTTGGCGAACCGGAACGCCAGCATGTTCTGGACGGTCTCCTTACCGAGGTAGTGGTCGATCCGGTAGGCCTGCGACTCGTCGAGCACGTCGAGCACCTGCTCGTTCAGGTCCTGCGCCTCCTCGAGGTTCGTGCCGAAGGGCTTCTCGATCACGACCCGGACCTCGTTGTCGTCCTTGGTGTCCTCGAGCTTGTGCCTGCCGAGCGCCCCGACGATCACGGGGAAGAACATCGGCGCCGTCGAGAGGTAGAAGATCCGGTTGAACGGGTGCCCGGCGGCTTCGTCGAACTCCTCGAGGGTGTCTGTGAGCGTCGTGTAGACGGAGTCGTCGTCGAAGCTGCCGGGGATGTACTTGGCTTCGTTCAGCAGCTCCTCGAGCACCTTGGGATCGGGCTTGCGGCGCGAGAACTTCTCGATCGCCTCCTTGGCCATGCCGCGGAAGTCCCCGTGGGGCATGTCCGAACGCGACACGCCGATCAGGTTGAAGCGCTCCGGCAGCGCGCCCTCGTGGGCGAGGTTGTAGAGCGCCGGCAGGAGCTTTCGCTTGGAGAGGTCGCCCGTGGCCCCGAAGATCACGAGGTTCGTCGGGTGGACCGGGAGCCGCTCGAGCCCCTCCACCAGTGGGTTCTTGGCCTCCTGCTCGGTTTTGTCCTGCTGGCCGACTGTGGTCACGGGCCGTCCTGCTTCTCGACCGCGTGGCCGCCGAACTGGTTGCGCAGCGCAGCCAGCACCCGGGCCGTGAAGTCGCCGTTGCCGCGCGAGTAGAAGCGCGCGAACAGCGAGGTGGTGATCACGGGCATCGGCACGTCGTTCTCGATCGCTTCCTCGATCGTCCAGCGGCCCTCACCCGAATCGTTCACGAAGCCCTTGAGCGGAGCGAGGTCGTTGCCGTCCTGCTCGAAGGCGCGCGCGGCGAGGCCGCACAGCCACGAGCGGATCACCGATCCCTGCATCCACAGCTTGGCGATCTTCTCGTTGTCGAGGTCGAACTGGCACTGCTGGAAGAGATCGAAGCCCTCGGCGTAGGCCTGCATCATCCCGTACTCGATCCCGTTGTGGACCATCTTCACGTAGTGGCCGGAACCGGTCGGCCCCATGTGGCCCCAGCCCTTGCCCCACTCCTCGGTCTCGTGCGGAGCGAGGATGTCGAGGATCGGGGCGGCGCGCTCGACCGCCTCGTCGGGGCCGCCGACCATCATGCAGTAGCCCACCTCGAGGCCCCAGACGCCGCCGCTCGTGCCGACGTCGACGTAGTTGATCCCCTTTGGCTTCAGCTCCTCGGCGCGGCGCACGTCGTCCTTCCACTTCGTGTTGCCGCCGTCGATGATCGTGTCGCCCTCCTCGAGCAGCTCGGCGAGCTTGTCCACGGTCTCCTGCGTGGGATCGCCGGCGGGCACCATCACCCAGACGGTCCGGGGCGCCTCGAGCTTGCCGACGAGATCCTCGAGGCCGCTGGCGCCGGTGGCGCCGGTGCCCTCGGCCTCCTTCACGGCCTCGTCGGAGAAGTCGAATGCGACGACCGTGTGATCCGAGTCGCGGTGGATGCGATGGACCATGTTGCCGCCCATCTTTCCGAGGCCGATGAAGCCGAGTTGCATTAGAGGCGATTCCTTTGCGCGGGGTTGCGGAGCGGGCAGTATCGACGTTCCGGCGCCGGGGCCGCAAGCTTTGGGGCCCTGCTGCCTTGGTTGAGGCATGAAGCGCCTCGCCTTTTCGCTCGCCATCGCCACCGCTTTCGTGCTCCCCGCGAGCGCCTTCGCCGCTAGTCACACAGTCCTGGATTGACCACCCATACGGTGGTCAAAGCAGGATTGCCCCCTACAGCAGACCCTTCACGCGCTCGGTGAGCGCGCGGACCGCTTCCACCGGATCGCCCTCGAGGTGCACACGCGCCGCCGGCAGCTCGTGCGCCTTGAGCGTCTCTATGTCCCCGATCGACTGGGCGTGCTTGAGCGTCGTGAAGTCGAACGGCGAGCCCGGGATCTCCTCGGCCACGTCCACGTCGTGGAGCAGCTGGAGGAAGATGCCCGTCTTCGGGCCGCCCTTGTGCAGCTGGCCCGTCGAGTGCAGGAAGCGCGGCCCGTAGCCGTAGGTGGTGGTCACGCGCCTCGCGTCGCGGATCGCGACGCGCAGGTCGGTGACCGCGGCGTCGAACTCCTCCGAGGGCTCGAGGTAGCCCATTATCGCCACGTAGCGGCCCGGCCCGGCCTCCGCCAGCAGCGCGCGCAGGTCCTCGTCCGAGGCGTCGGCCACGTCCGGCAGTGAGCCACTCGACTCATAGCCCTCGAGCACCTTGTTGGTGGCGTCCTTGGCCTCCTGCACGTTCGGCTGGTTGAAGGCGTTGATGCCGAGCACCCAGCCCGACACGGCCACCGCGAACTCGGCGAAGAAGAAGATCCGCCCGAGATCGCTCGGCCCGCCCTCCGTGGTGAGCGTGACGGTCGGATGGCCCGCATCGGCGAGCGCCTTCACCTTCGCGTCGGTGTCCTCGTCCGGCTCGTCGCCGTTTCGCAGGTAGACGAACACGCGGTCGTCGCCGTAGGCCTCAGGCGCGCCGATCGGCTCGCCGGCCACGGGCAGGATCCCCTTGCCCTCCTTGCCGGTCGACTCCGCGATCAGCTGCTCGACCCAGAGCGAGAAGCCCTCGATCGGCTGCGAGACGAAGAACGTGACCTTGTCGCGCCCCTCGCGCGCGAGCTCGCCCATCGCGAGGCCGAGCCAGAGGCCGGAGTTGTCCGCGGTCGAGCCGTAGTGGGCGCAGTTCTGCTCCGCCACCAGCGCGCGGTTGAGTACGGCCTCGACATCCACGCCCATGAGCGCGGCCGGCACGATCCCGAAGTGGGTGAGCGCCGAGTAGCGCCCGCCGATGTTCGGGTCGGCGAGGAAGATGCGCCGGAAGTCCTGCTCCTCGGCCAGCTTTTCCAGGCCGCTGCCGGGATCGGTCACGGCCACGAAGTGCTGCCCGTCGTCGATCTTCGCGCGGAAGTGCTTGTAGAGCGACAGCGTCTCGATCGTCCCGCCCGACTTCGTGGAGACGATGAACAGCGTCTTGTCGAGATCGATGGCGTCCTCGACCGCCTTGATCGCGCCCGAGTCGGTCGAGTCGAGCACGTGCAGGTTCAGCGCACCCGGGATCTCGCCGTAGGAGAGGCGGAACACCTCCGGCGCCAGGCTCGACCCGCCCATGCCGCACAGCACGGCGTCGGTGTAGCCCTCGCCGGCCACGCTCTCCGCCCACGAGCGCAGCTCGGGAGCGGCCTCGAGCATGTTGTCGGCCACGGTGAGCCAGCCCAGGCGGTTGCCGATCTCCGGTCCGGGACCGCCCCAGAGCGTCTCGTCCTTGCGCCACACACGGCGCGCGACCTCCTCGTCCTCGGACTGCTTGGCGCGGGCCTTGATCTTCGCCCTGAGGTCGTCGGGGATCCCGGCCTCGATGGTCGGCGGGCGGCCTTCGAGCACGGCCTTGCGAATCGTCTCCACACCGTCCACGAGCTTCTTGAAGGGATCGATGAACTTGTCGATGCCGTCGTTCAGCAGGGTCTTTGTTACATCGCCCATGTCGATCCCGGCGTCGGCGAGCTTCCTCAGGTCCTCGGCCGGGTCCTGGTCGGCGGTAGGGCCGCTGATCTCGGACTTCTCACCAGCCGCGGTGAGTGTGGCCATCGGCATCGTGTTCACCGTGTCCGGTGCGACCAGATCGTCCACGTACTTGGTCTCCGGGTACTTCGGGTCCTTCACGCCCGTCGAAGCCCACAGCGGCCGCTGCACCGGCGCGCCGGCCGCGCGCAGGTCGGCGAAACGCTCTCCGTAGAACATCTCCTTGAAGCTCATGTAGGCCGCCCGGGCGTTGGCCACGGCGGCGATCCCCTCGAGGTCCTCGCGGCCGAGATCGGCGAGTCGCTTGTCGACCTCGGAGTCCACTCGCGAGACGAAGAAGCTCGCGACGGAATGGATGTCGAGTGACTCCCCCTTCTCGTGGCGCCGCTCGAGGCCGCGGATGTAGGCCTCGGCGATGGTCTCGTAGGACTCGACCGAGAACAGCAGCGTCACGTTCACGTTGATGCCGTCGGCGATGGCGTCCTCGATCGCCTGGACGCCCTCCTCGGTGCCGGGGATCTTGATCATCACGTTCGGGCGATCCACTCGCCCCCACAGATCGCGCGCCGAGCCGAGCGAGCCCTCGGTGTCGTGCGCGAGCGAGGGCTCGACCTCGAGCGACACGTAGCCGTCGTAGCCATCGGTGGCGTCATGGACGGGGCGCAGCACGTCGCAGGCCATCTGGACGTCCTTCACCGCGATGTTCTCGTAGATGTCCTTCGCCTCGAGCCCCTCGCCCGAGAGCTTGTTGATCTCCTCGTCGTAGTCGTCGGAGCCGAGGATCGCCTTCTCGAAGATGGCCGGGTTCGAGGTCACGCCGCGCAGGGAGTCCTCCTCCACGAGCCGCTGGAGCTCGCCGCCCTCGATCAGGCTGCGGCGGATCTGGTCGAGCCACGGGCTCGTGCCGGCCTCGACAAGGGCCTTCAGCCGGGGATTGACCTTCGTCGCTGCTTCCATGACCGGCTCCTAGCTCGTTAGTGCTTTGGCTCGCTTCACGACGTTCTCCGGCGTGAAGCCGAACTTCTCGTAGACATCCTTGTACGGACCCGACGCTCCGAATGTGGTCATCCCGAGAACGTCGCCGCCGTCACCCACCCAGCGGTACCAGGACATCGGGCTCGCGGCCTCGACAGCGAGGCGCGCCTTGACCGACGGCGGCAGGATCGAGTCCCGGTAGGCCTGGTCCTGCTCGGTGAAGGTGTCGAGGCAGGGCGCCGACACCACACGAACCTTCGCGCCGTCGGTCTCGAGCGCCTCGGCCGCGGCCATGCAGATCGGGACCTCGGAGCCACTCGACATGAGGATCAGGTCGGGCTCGCCGCCCTCCGGATCCTCCAAGACGTAGGCGCCGCGCTCGATCGCGTCGTCTGGCACCTTGGCCGGATCGATCACCGGCAGGCCCTGGCGCGAGAGCGCGAGGGCCGTCGGACCGGTGTCGAGGCGGATCGCGTAGCGCCACGCGAGCGCGGTCTCGTTCGCATCGGCCGGGCGCACGACGCGGAGGTTCGGCGTCGCGCGCAGGTGCACGAGCTGCTCCACCGACTGGTGCGTCGGGCCGTCCTCACCGAGCCCGATCGAGTCGTGGGTGAACACCGTGATCGACGGCAGTTTCATGAGGGCCGACAGGCGGATGGCGCCCTTCATGTAGTCCGAGAAGATCAGGAACGTCGACCCGTACGCGCGGAAGTAGTGCAGGTTGAGCCCGTTCACGATCGCGCCCATGGCGTGCTCGCGGATGCCGAAGTGCAGGTTGCGCCCGCCGAACGTGCCGTTCTCGACACTGCCCGCGTCCTCGATGTCCGTCAGGGTCGAGGGCGCGAGGTCGGCGGAGCCGCCCACCAGCTCGGGCACCTTCGAGGCCGCCCACTGCAGTACCTTGTGGCCCGCCTTGCGCGTGGCCATGTCCTCGCCGGCCTCGAACTTCGGCGTGTCGCTGTCCCAGCCCTCGGGGAGCGTGCCCGCCACCTGGCGCTCGAACTCGGCCCACTTCTCCGGATGGGACTCCGCGTACTTCGAGGCCTTGTGATCCCAGCGCTTCTCGGACTCCTTGCCGCGCGGGATGCACTCGCGCCAGTGCTCGAACGCCTCGTCGGGCACGAGGAAGGCCGGCTCGGTGGGCCAGCCGTAGGCCTCCTTGGTGAGCTTGACCTCCTCGTCGCCGAGCGGGGCGCCGTGCGCCTCCTTGGTGTCCTGCGCGTTCGGCGCGCCCACCGCGATGTGGGTGCGGAGGATGATCAGCGAGGGGCGGTCGGTCACGTGCTTGGCGTTCGCGATCGCGTCCTCCACGCGCTCGATGCCGTTGTCCTCGCCGAGGTTCTGGACGTGCCAGCCGTAGGACTCATAGCGCCCCGCCACGTCCTCGGAGAACGCGAGCTCGGTGTCGCCCTCGATCGAGATGTGGTTGTCGTCGTAGAAGGCGATCAGGCGCCCGAGGCCGAGGTGGCCGGCGAGCGAGCTGGCCTCGCCCGAGATCCCCTCCTCCAGGTCGCCGTCGCTGGCGATCGTGTAGGTGAAGTGGTTCACGATCTCGTGCTCGCCCTCGTTGTAGCGGGCGGCCATCATGCGCTCACCGAGCGCCAGGCCCACGGCGTTCGAGATGCCCTGGCCGAGCGGGCCGGTCGTCGTCTCGATGCCCCCGGCGTCGCCGTACTCGGGGTGCCCGGCGGTCGGGCGGTCGAGCTGGCGGAAGTTCTCGAGGTCCTCGAGGGTCACGCCCTCGTAGCCGGCCATGAAGAGCGTCGAGTAGAGGAGCATCGACGCGTGGCCGCAGGAGAGCACGAAGCGGTCCCTGTCGGGCCAGTCCGGGTTCGAAGGCGAGTGGTTCATCACCTTCGTGTAGAGCGTGTAGGTGACGTGGGCCAGCGACATCGCGGTGCCCGGATGGCCCGAGTTGGCCTTCTGGACCGCGTCCATCGAGAGCGTGCGGATCGTGTTGACGCAGAGCTCGTCCAGCGTGCGCGTCTCGGTGGTCGTGGCTGTCATCTCTCTCCTGTTACCTGGCCTCTCCTCGGGTCGGAGCGGAAGTATCACGGCTGCGGCCAAGCTCCTGCAAGGCGAGCAGCCCCGCGCCGAACATGCCGGCGTCCGCCCCCTTCGCGGCACGGCTTACCCGGGTCCGCTCCCACAAGGCGGGAAGCGCGCGGATCGAGGCCTCGCGCTCGGCCCGCGCTTGGTAATAGTCCGCCGCCCTCCCGAGGCCGCCGCCGATCACCACGTGCTCGGGCTCGAACGCGTTCACGAGGCTCGCTATGCCCACGCCGAGCTGGCGCCCGAGCCGCTCGAAGAGGTCGAGGGCGTGCGGGTCGCCGGCCTCGGCGGCCTGCACCACGTGCTTGCCCTTCACCTCGCCGTGCTCGGCCACCACACGCCCGAGGTGGGTGTCGGGGCGGTCCTCGGCCACCTGCATCGCGTCGCGCTCGAGCGCCGTGCCGGAGCAGAACGCCTCGAGGCAGCCGCGGTTCGGGCACGAGCCCGGGCACGGCGGGCCGTTCTCGTCGATCACCACGTGGCCGAGCTCGGCGCCGAGGCCCGATGAGCCGCGGAAGATGCGCCCGTCGATCACCACACCCCCGCCCACGCCCGTGCCGAGCGTGAGCATCACGATGTTCGATCCCGGCAGCGAGTCGGCTTCGGCGAGCGCGGCGCAGTTGGCATCGTTGTCCACCACCGCGGGCACCCCGAGCCGCGCGGAGAGCTCGTCGCGCAGCGCCACCCCCTCGAGCGGGATGTTCACGCTCGAGAGCACGGTGCCGGTGGCGAACTCGATCTGTGAAGGGATGCCGGCGCCGATCGCAGCGGGCGCTCCCGTTCGTGCCACGACCTCGTCCACCGCCGCCTCGATCCCGTCGAGCAACGCGTCGGGCCCGTCGAGCACGGTCGGCTGCTCCGTGCGGGCCGTGATCGCACCGCGCTCGAGTGCGCCCACCGCGACCTTCGTGCCGCCGACGTCCACGCCGAGCACGAGCGGGTGCTGGTCGGCGGACACGCCGCGCATTCTGCTACAAGATCGCTTCCGTGGACCGACGCCTCGCAATCCGCAACCTGCGCACCGGCCTCATCGCCGGTGCGATCTCGCTCGTGGTGTTCGGCGCGGCCTTCTTCGTCGCATCCGTCTACTGATGGCCGACGAGGAGATACAGGGCGCAGGCGGGCCGCTGGCCCCGCCCTCGGAAACGGTTCACCTACCCGACCCGAGCTTCCAGCCGATCCTCGTGGCCTTCGCCGTCACGGTCATCCTCTTCGGCGTCGTGAAGAGCTGGATCATCTGCGGCTTCGGAATCCTGCTCCTGCTCTACGTGCTGGCCAAGTGGATCCGCGATGTCCGCAACGACATCTCGGATTTGCCGCTGGAGCACCACTAGCCGCTGCTCGCCGCTTCGCGGACGCGCCAGCGACAGGGACGCGGCGCGGGCGCGAGCCTCAACCCGCCCCGGGCAGCTCCCGCGGCATGTCCGACGTCGCGCCGTCGCCGATCCAGCAGCGCACGATGTCGCGCATGGAGAGCACGCCGACCGTGTCGGCGCCGTTCACGACCACGAGGTGGCGGAAGCCGCGCTGCACCATCACCTCGGCGGCGCGCTCGAGCGACCAGTCGGGCGATGCGAGCGTGAGCGTCCCCGAGAGGTGATCGCCGACCCGCTCCTGGTCGGGATCCTCGCCCTTGCCGAGCGAATTCAGCACGTCGCGCTCGGTGATGATGCCCGGGCCGGGCTGCTCGGGATCGGTCACGACCGCCGCGCCCACGCGCTTCTCGGCCATCAGGCGGGCGGCGTCGCGCAGGGAGTGGCCCGGTCCGACACTCAGGACCGTCGCCGTCATGCCCTCGCTAACCCGCATCCTGCTCCTCTCGGTAGTTAGTGCCGATCGGCTCAACCCTAACCCATGACATCCGTTTACCGGGTTGCCTCGTATAAGCCTTTAATGAACCGACCTACGACGATCCACAGGCGCAGGGCTCTGTTCGACGAGGCGGTTGCAATCATCGAGAACGAGTACGCCCAGGATCTGGACCTGGACCGGCTCGCGCGAAGGGTCGCGACCTCCCGGCGTCAGCTGCAAAGGGTTTTCAACGAGATCGGCGGGACCTCCTTCCGCACGCACCTCGCGCGTGTGCGCATGCGCAAGGCGGCCGAGATGCTCCAGTCGGAAACGACGCCCGTGAGGGACGTCGCACAGAGCGTCGGCTACAGGCAGCCGGCCCAGTTCGCCAAGGCATTCCGCCGCCATCACGGCACTCCCCCGTCCCGCTTCCGGGGCAACGCGGGTGCCGAGATGGCCGCTTAGCGCGCACCCGGCCCGAGCCAACCGTAATCCTGGCGCAGCGCTTCGCCGGAAGGGGGGATAAGCTGCCGCCCGGCAATGCGTTCTCGCGTGTCTCACCCCCTCCTGCGGATGGCCATCTACGGCCTGATCGCCTCGGTGATCGGCGTGGTGGCCGCTTTGTGGATCGACTGGTTCCCCCCGGCCGCGGTCCAGGAGGCCAAGGACATCGACACCCTGTGGGACGTCCTGCTGATCGTCTCGGTCCCGATCTTCGTGCTCGTGATGGTCGTGGTCATCTACTGCGTGCGCGCGTTCAAGGCCAGGCCTGGCGACATGGGCGACGGCGAGCCGATCCACGGCAACACGATGCTCGAGGTCGTGTGGGTCGCGGTCCCGTTCGTGATCGTGTCCGTGCTCGCCGTCTACGGCTGGATCGTGCTCGACGACATCGAGGCCAAGAAGCCCGACCGGCTGCAGGTGGAGGTGCGCGGCCAGCAATTCATCTGGCGCTACGAATATCCGAACCCCACCGGCGGCAAGGAGAAGGTCAAGAGCTACGACCTCGTCGTGCCCACGGGCCGCCAGGTCGAGTTCAACATCAACACGGATGATGTGATCCACGACTTCTGGATCCCCGCCTTCCGCCTGAAGATCGACGCCGTGCCCGGCATCACCACGCACTGGCGTGCCACACCGTCGGAAAAGGGCAGCTACGACGTGCTCTGCGCCGAGCTCTGCGGGCTGGGCCATTCGACCATGCGCGGGAGCGTGAGGGTCGTGGCTCCCGAGGAGTACGACGCCTGGCTCTCGAAGACGGCCGCGAAGGCCGCCGAGGAAGGCTAGGCCGATGGATTCGACCAATGGGCGGCGAAATTGTGGTCGAGCTCGCGGCCGCCGTCTGCCACGACCCCCGGGGTCTAGGATTCGCCGCCGATGACGCTCGCCGCCAAGTTCAAGGGACCGGGTTGGTACCGCGCCGCGCTGTCGATTCCGCTCGGCATCCTGTTCGGCTTGGGGCTCACCGTCGGGGTCCGCGCCCTCTACGGCTACGACCCGCTCTTCGACGGCGACGCGATCACCACCGTCGCGCTCATCTCGACTCCGCTCGCGTTCCTGGTCGGCATCGGCTGCTTCGACTACTGGTTCTACTGGGCGGCGGGCAAGCCGACGCGCGAGGAGGACCACTCCAGCCACGGCGCGCACACGTGGAAGGACTACTTCAAGGTCAACACCGACCACAAGGTCATCGGCATCCAGTACATCTGCACGACGTTCGTCTTCTTCGTGCTCGGCGGGCTGATGGCGATGGTCATGCGCGCGGAGCTCGCCGCGCCGGGCTCGCAGATCGTCGACCCGAACACCTTCAACGGGCTGTTCTCGGTCCACGCCTCGCTGATGATCTTCCTGTTCATCATCCCGGTGTTCGCCGGGATCGCGAACTACGTGCTGCCGCTCATGATCGGCGCGCCGGACATGGCCTTCCCGCGCCTGAACGCGCTGTCCTTCTGGATGCTGCCGACGGCCGGGATCATGATGGTGGCGAGCTTCTTCGCCCCCGGCGGCTCCTTCGCGACGGGCTGGACCGCCTACGCACCACTCTCGACGGAGACCCCGCTAGGGCAGACCTTTTTCACGATCGGCGTCCAGTTCGCGGGCGCCTCCTCGATCGCGACCGCGCTCAACTTCCTGGTCACGATCATCACGATGCGCGCGCCCGGAATGACCTTCTGGCGCATGCCGCTGCTCGTGTGGGCGAACTTCACGACCTCGCTGCTCGTCGTGATCGCGACGCCCTTCATCGCCGGCTCGCAGTTCTTCGTCCTCTTCGACCGCGCGCTCGGCACGGACTTCTTCAACGCCGCGGCCGGCGGCGACGTGCTCATGTACCAGCACGTCTTCTGGTTCTACTCCCACCCGGCGGTCTACATCATGATGCTGCCGGGCTTCGGGATCATCAGCGAGGTCATATCGACGCACGCCCGAAAACCGGTCTTCGGCTACCGGATGATGGCCTTCTCACTGATGGCGATCGTGGTGCTCGGATTCACCGTCTGGGCGCACCACATGTTCGTGTCCGGCATGTTCAGCTGGCTGCGCGTCCCGATGATGATCACGACGATGCTGATCGCCGTCCCGACCGGCATCAAGATCTTCTCTTGGATCGCGACGCTCTGGAAGGGCGTCATCCACATGACAACGCCGATGCTGTTCGCGCTCGGCTTCATCACGATGTTCACCCTCGGCGGGATCAGCGGCATCGTGCTCGCCGTCATCCCCGTGGACATCTACGTGTCGGACACCTACTTCGTTGTGGCCCACATCCACTACGTGCTGTTCGGCGGGTCGGTGTTCACGATCTTCGCCGGCATCTACCACTGGTTCCCGAAGATGACGGGCCGGATGTACGACGAGACGCTCGGGCGCATCCACTTCTGGCTGTCGTTCATCTTCTTCAACCTCACCTTCGGCCCCATGCACCTCGTGGGCGTCGACGGCATGCCGCGCCGCGTGGCCGACTACGCCGAGGAGTTCGCGACGCTGAACGCGCTCATCAGCGTGTCGAGCTTCATCTTCGGCATGAGCTTCTTCATCTTCCTCTACAACATGATCTCCTCGTGGCGGCACGGCCCGAAGGCCGCCGCCAACCCGTGGCGCGCCCACACGATCGAGTGGCAGGTTTCCTCACCGCCGCCGATCTTCAACTTCGACGAGATCCCGACGGTCGTCGGCGGTCCCTACGAGTACGGCGTCCCGGGCGCACAGCATGCAATCTTCAAGGCCACCGAGGAGAAGCGCGAGCCGGTGGCGGCCGAATGAAGGTCCTCGTCGTAGCCAACGAGACCGTCGGCGGCCAGCAGCTGATCGACGCCGTGAAGAGCCGCAAGTCCGAGGGCGAGGTCGAGGCGTTCGTGGTCGCCCCGCAGAACCAGCCCAAGCACGGCTACGTGATCTACGACGGCACGGTGCGCGAGGCGGCCGAGAACCGGCTCAAACTCACCATCGCCCAGCTCGCGGACGAGGGCATCCGGGCGACGGGCGAGGTCATGGACCCCGACCCCTACTCGGCCACGATGGATGCGTGCGAGATGTTCAAGCCGGACGAAATCATCGTCTCGACCCACCCGGAGACCCGCTCAGGCTGGCTGCGCCGCGGCCTCGTCGACCGGATCAAGCACGAGACCGGCCTGCCGGTCCAGCACGTGGTGGTCGACCTCGACCGCGACCGCAGGGACGTGACGAACACGCTCGTGGTCGCCAACCAGACCGTGAGCGGGCGGCCGCTGATCGAGCTGCTCGAGAAGAAGGCCGCGGACAAGCCGCACCGGTTCACGCTCATCTGCCCCCAGGGCGACGATTCGAGCGACCCCGCCTTCCAGCGCCTCGCGGACACGCTCAAGCTGCTCGAGGGAGAGGGGCTCGAGGTGGTCGGGCAGGTGGTCCACCCCGATCCCTACACGGCGATCATGAACGCGCTCCAGTTCTACATGGTCGATGAGGTCGTGATCTCGACCCTCTCGGGCGAGCGCTCCGGCTGGCTGCGCAACAACCTCATCGAGCGGGTGCGGGCATCGAGCGGGGCACCGGTCGAGCACGTCGAAACGAGCGCTGCCGAGATGCCACAGGACGCGAACGCCTGATGGAGAGCGCCTCGATCAGCGCCGGCCACGCCGCCGGCTCGCACGACCATCACGGCCCGCCGGAGGCCAACCAGAGCTCGCGCGTGGACGCGCAGATGCTCGGGATGCTCCTTTTCATCATCTCCGAGGTCATGCTCTTCGGAGCGTTCTTCACGGCCTATTTCTTCACCCGGGTCGTGAACAACGAGCCGTGGCCGGGCGACGGCAACGAGCTGCCGGTGGCGGTCGCGGGCGTGAACACCGCGATCCTGCTCTCCTCGAGCTTCACGATGCACTGGGGGCTGGAGGGCGCGAAGCACGGCAACCGCCGCGCGATGCGCATCGGCCTGCTCGCCACGCTGATGCTCGGCACCGCGTTCCTCGCGATCCAGATCAACGAGTACGTGTCGATCGGCTTCGCGATCTCCGAGAGCGCGCAGACTTCGATCTTCTATGGCCTCACCGGCCTGCACGGCGCGCACGTCTTCATCGGCCTCACGCTGCTGTTCTTCGCCACCACGCGCGCGTTCCGCGGACACTTCACCGAGAAGGAGCACCGCGGTGTCGAGATCCCCGGGATCTACTGGCACTTCGTCGACGTGATGTGGATCGTCGTGTACACCACGATCTACCTCATCTAGTCGCGAAATGGCTGCGAACCGTCGCTCCGCGGCGTCATCGGGTCTCGACTTGGCCTACCAAGTCTTCGACCCTGCTTCCTTGCGGAGCTTGGTTCTCGCAAATTTCGCGACAAGATGTTGATTTGATCAACCCCGTTCGGTCCGAGGGGGAGGCGTTCAGGTTCCTCCTCTACGTGCTCGCCGTGCTCGTCGTGGTGGTCCTGGTTGTCCGCTTCGTCGTCTGACCTGGAGCTGGCCGAGCGCGCCGCACGCGAGGCGGGGGCACTGCTGCTTGAGCGCTTCCGCGGGCCGGCCTCCGGCGTGGAGTCGAAGTCCACCTCGACGGATCCGGTCTCGGACGCCGATCGCGACGCCGAGGCCCTGCTCGAGGAGCTGCTGCGCGGCGAGCGCCCCGACGACGGGCTGCTGGGCGAGGAGGGCGCCGGCCTCGAGGGCTCGTCGGGGCGGCGATGGGTGGTCGACCCGCTCGACGGCACCGTCAACTTCCTCTACGGGCACCCGCTGTGGTGTGTGAGCGTGGCCGTCGAGGACGCCGGCGGCGGGCTCGCCGGGGTGATCTTTCACCCGCCGAGCGGTGAGCTGTTCGCCGCGCAGCGCGGCGGCGGGGCGACGCTCGACGGCGCACCGATGCACGTCCGCGTACCCGCCTCGCTCGCATCGACGCTGGTGGCCACCGGCTTCGCCTACTCCGCGGAGCACCGCGCCGAGCAGGCCGAGGTCATGGCC